>QIGD01000001.1 GCA_003229935.1 Methanobacteriota archaeon
TTATACTCTATCATTTTTCGAAGCTGATAGAACGACCAACTGTTCAAAGAATACCTGAATGACTTAGCAGACTTGGCATTACGAATGCCTTTCAAGTCCTCCATCTTCAAACCACTTTTACTATCTTTTGCCATATCGACAAAGTTAGATATATGTGACAATTAGCTGTGGTTTGGTCTCATTCCACCACTAAATATAGTGGGCTTTCACGCTCACGATATCGTAATTTTTTCACTGAGCTCTTCAAGAGAAACCATAAGAGATTCCTCATCTATCCTTTCACCCTTTCTCTTTACTTCTTCGATTCTGCCCATAACTCTCCTAGAAACCTCAATCCTGTAATTTATACTTACGATATTTTATGCAGAAAGCCCACGACTTTAGAGGCTGTCCGACAATTACTATCAGTTATATAAAGACTGCTTTTTTTAGACAATAAAGGCTAAATTTAGCTTATTTCTTGTAGTATTTTTGATTACGGGACAGCCTCTTTAGTCGTGGGTAGTTCACAAAGAATCATATCTTAAAAACTTATGCCCACTCTGGAAAACACATCTTTGATTGCAAGAGGTATCTCCATTGACAGTTCACTGGCAAGAAAGAAATAACCTTTTCTTTCAAGAAGCCTGTCTCCACTGTAACCATTGATAAAGGCAGAAGCACAGGCAGCATAAAAAGGCTCTGCTTCTTGGGCAAGTAAACCTGCAGCTATACCTGCAAGCACATCACCTGTACCGCCTCTTGTCATCCCTGCATTACCTGTCATATTAAACTTTATCCTTCCTCTTGGTGAGGCAACTATGTCTGTGCTTCCCTTCAGAAGAAGAGTTGCATTGAATTCTTCAGCAGCTTTTTTTACTGTAGCTTCTCTATTTTCAGATTCAACTCCTGAAAGTCTTCTCAACTCTCCTGCGTGTGGAGTCAGAATAGCATGCTTACCTCTCAGAATTTTTTTGTCAAAAGCTAAAGCCCTTAATGCATCGGCATCCACAACAACTGGTTTATCCCAGTGATTCAGAAAGCTTAACACTGCTTCTATGGTTTCACTGTCATCCCCAAGCCCGGGACCTATTACTGCAGCATCAGCTTTTTTGAAAATTTTATTTCCTTCATCAAGAGATTTCTGAGTCAGTTTCTCACCGGAGTATCCTGTCACTATAAAATCAGGTGAAATACACCTTACAGGGGTGAGAAGAATCTCTGGCACAAAAAGATATACCATGTCAATACCAGTACCAAGAGCACCTCTGGCTGAGAGTACAGGAGCGCCATGGTACTCTTTATTCCCCCCGATTACAACAACCCTGCCAAAATCACCTTTATGAGCCTCCTTAAATCTCTTTCTCAGGCAGATGGCCATGTCCCCAGGTCCTGCAAATGTGAGTGCATTTTCAGGCACACCTATGTCATTTACAACAGTATTATATCTCTCCAAACCCAGCTTCATGGCAACAAAAGTTACCACAAAGTCTGGCTCGGCAAAATAGCCTTCTCCCCTTGAATCCATCCCGCTGGGAAGGTCAACTGCCACCTTGAAGGCTTTTGAAATAGCAATTCTATTCACAGCACTTTTATATGGCTCCTTAATTTCACCTCTGATTCCGGTACCAAGAAGTGCATCTATTACAATATCTTCGTTAATTTCAAGTTTTTTTGAATCCTGCGAAAATTGAATTTTAATAGAACTCAGAAATCTCAGTCTTTCAAGATTTTTCTCAGCAGCTCTACTTTTCATCTTTTTCCCAAGAATAAATACTTTAACACTAAAACCTGCTTTTGCAAGGTATCTGGCAGCCACAAGACCATCACCACCATTATTTCCAGTGCCGCACACTACAAGAATGTTTTTTCCTTTCTTAATCCTCCTTAAAGTCTCCTCCGCAACAGCCCTACCTGCATTCTCCATCAACTCTTCAATACTCGTGCCCAGCCACATTGAATTTATATCAAAAACTCTCACATCATTATAACTGATATATTCCATATTGAATAAATATACTCTAAAGGATAAATTCTTTGCTGTATTCCAGTAGAAGGAACCTTCATATGTCAGGTTGTGTAAAGACTCATGTTTGTCTGAAAAATGAATCATATATGAGATTAAAATCAAAAAATTAGGAAGGAAATTCATAAAATTTGTAGTTTTCATACAGTCTGATGTTATGCAACATAATGCACAATTCCAAAACCAACTTAAAGTAGTAATATTATATAAGAAGAATTACATAAGAAGGAGATGAAGAGTGACACCAAAATTTACAACAAACAATTTTCTTATACTGAAAAACAAATGCCTTCAGTGCGGTAAAGATATTCTCAAATCACGAGATTTCTGTTCAAAAGACTGCGAAAAAGCTTTTTTTAAAGAAAATGTTTAAGAATAATTAGTAAATTTATGCGGGAGAAGGGACTTGAACCCTCGCAGGCACTTAGCCAGCAGGTCCTAAGCCTGCCTCCTTTGACCAGCTCGGACACCCCCGCATAATATAGATTACCTTGTCCTGAGTTTTCTCTGGCGCCTTCTCTCTTTTAATTTTTTCTTTCTTGTTTTCCAGCGGCATTTCCCACGCTTTTTCCACTTTCTCGAGCTATGTTTACCTGCCATTAAATTCCTCCTAAAAAATTATTCTTCAGATACTACAATTACCTCACATGATAAATTTTTATAGAAGGATGAGAGTTAATCAGGCTTTTCTGAAAGTAATTTCACTTGTATAAATTAATATAACCTCTGGTAGCTTGCAATAAGAAGACTTTTAAGTTTTAAATGTTATATCTAATATGTGGTGAATATGAAGACATTGAAGATTATCACAATTGGTTTTATCATTCTGATTGCTGCGGCAGGCGGGCTGGGATTTTATTTTTATAAATCGGGAAGTCTGGCTAAACCAGAGATTAAATCCATGTCAAACCACTGGGGTAAAGTTAATCTTCAAGAAACAGAGATTATAACTAGCGCTGAGATTTACAACCCGAATCCTGTGAGTATTCCGATAAATAGAATAAATGTTGAAATTTATATGAATGGCATAAAGCTTGCTTCAGGCGAAACCAGAGACATAAATCTAATAGCAAATAAAAACTCTCAGATAGAATTCACAACAATTCTTAATAATACTAAATTACCCGAATGGTGGTACACCAATATAAAAAATGGCGAACACACCACAGTTTTAATGAAGACAACAGTTTACTTCAGTCTCCTCGGCAGGGAATTCAGCTTCCCGCCTATTGAGATTAAAAAGGATATAACCACCAATATTCTGGGCTCAGCTTCCATGAAATTCTCAGGTAATTCAGGTTTACCTCTGGGTGCACCTGAGATAAGAAGTATGACAAACAGATGGGGCAATATTACACTAGGGAAAACCCAGGTGATTACACAACTGAAGGTATATAATCCCAACCCATTCCCGGTACCTGTAAAAAGTATAGATTACTCAATAACTATGAACAATATACTCATGGCTTCTGCTAAGAGCAATAGTGTTGAGCTCCCTCCACATAGCGAGAAGGTTATAATTGCTTACACATATATTGACAATAAAGATATACCCATGTGGTGGGTATCTCATATAAAAAATCATGAGACAACACTCATGGTGATAAAGGGTAAGATGGTATTTGATATAGCTGGAAAAACTCTGGAAATCCCCCTACCCGAATACAAAAAAGAGTTTAAAACAAATATTTTAAGCCAGTAAGTCTTAAAAAAGGTGATATTATGTACACTCTCGAAGACGGGGAATATCTCATAAAACTTGCCAGAAGGGTATTAGATATCTATCTTAACAGTGGTAAAATTATAACCCCGCCTGAAGACGCCCCTGAAAATTTAAAGAAAAAGGCAGGCGTCTTTGTAACTCTTGAAACTTACCCTGAAGAAAATCTCAGGGGCTGCATAGGTTTTCCTGAGCCAACCTATTCTCTTGTCGAAGGTACAATAAAGGCCGCCATAGCTGCCGGCGTGGAAGACCCCAGGTTTCAGCCTATGTTGAAACATGAAATAAATCATATTACTATAGAGGTGAGTGTTCTTACTCCACCTGAACCTATAGTTGTTTCTTCACCAATGGAATATCCTGAAAAGATTAAAGTTGGAAGGGATGGGCTGATAATCGAGAAAGGTTTTGCCAAAGGGCTTCTCTTACCTCAGGTTCCTGTTGAACATGGATGGAATGAGGAAGAATTTTTAATTTACACCTGCACAAAAGCCGGACTTTCTGGAGACTGCTGGCTTGACAGAAATACAAAAGTCTATTCTTTTGAAGGGAAGATATTTAAAGAAAAAGAACCTGGAGAGAATGTGGTTGAAAAAGTGCTTGGTGGTAAAAGCTGCTCTGTTTCTTAATTCTTAAAGTCGTTAAATGAACCAAATGGAAAATATGGCTGACGAGCAAGGAAAGTGCATGTATCACAACATCGATAACAGAGCTTACTGTAGATTTACAGAAAGGCCATGTTTTGGCGCATATATTGATGAATCTAAGGAAGGGTATGTTATAGATATATGGAAGGAGCAAGAGTGCCCAAACTACAAATATGACGATAATATCCTTTTGAAGGAGGAAACACCTGCTAAATCTGACCTGAATGGTGTCTTCGAAAAGCAGAAGGAAGAGTCTATTGCAGGCGCCCAGATTGAAGTTATTGATGGTGAGATAGTAAATAATAGAAATGGAAGAGTTGAGATAATCCTCTTTGGGTCTAAGATAGCTGTTGAGTGTACAGATGAAGGATGTAACATGCCTGAAAGTATCGATATTGATGCTGAAGTACTTCAGCACTATTTCAGCAGAAAGTATGGTCTGGGAGTTATAGAGGTAAAATGGGTGGATGTTTTAAGTCCAGAACTTGAAAGCTATAACGAGGTTAATGAATATATTGGTCTACACAATACATATCCAATAGTAACAATCAATGGAATCCTCAAGTTTGTAGGCAGTATATCCGTGGATTTAATTAATAATGAGCTTGAAAAGCTGGGAATAATACAGAAAAATCTTGACTGATTCCGTTATTAGATAGGTTTTCCTATCCGCCAGAAATTATCCTTACAGCTTCAATAACATCTCCTGTTTTAAGTTCTTCCTCCTCGGTAATTATATTTCCATCCTTTTTCACAATTACAGTTTCAGTATTGATTCCTGCTCTCACAAGTATCTCTCTTACTTTTACATCTTTATCAACTTCAATAATCTTCTCTCCTCTATCATAGAGCAATTTTATTTTCATAATCAACATAGAAATAATAACTTCAGGAGAGATTAATTATGTTAATGCTGGAATTTTAACTGAGGGCTTGTAGCTCAGCAGGTAGAGTGCCACCTTCGCAAGGCGGAAGCCCCGGGTTCAAATCCCGGCAAGTCCATAACTAATTCACCTCAAAAAGTTATGCTCACTACAAAAGTCACTGCTCTTAGCATCCACTTCATCCAGATTATTTGAAAAGCTCATTACACAGCTTTTATTTTCACAGTGCAGTAAGCCAAAAGTGTGTCCGAGTTCATGAACAGCCTCCTTCAGTGCCCTTTCTCGTATTTTATCCTTTAATCTATTTAATGATATTACAGCATTTCTCTCTGAAATCTGTGCAATTCCGAAAATAAAATTGAGCCCTTTAGCATATAGGTCTTCTTCAGTCACACCTAGAAGCTTCCCATTTTCTAAAAGAATAATTCTGCTCAGATATTTGAGAATAAAATCTCCACTATATTGCTCTCTTTCCAGACTGTAAGCCTCCTCAGACAGAGTAATGCTCCCAAGTATAGTCACATCAATTTTCAATACCTTCTCCAAATCCTCTGCAAGGTTTTTAAGAACAACAGAATCAACACTGCCAAGAGATATAATAAAAACCTTCAACTTTCAACCTCCATTATTATGATTAACCATCCCTCTCTGTGGCAAGATAATACTTAACCGCCCCCACAGCATTAACCACTTGGGGGTCTGGTGGTACAAGAACCTTAACTCCCAGCTCTTTTTCAAAAGCATCCACAACCCCTTTATTCTTTGCTGTACCTCCAATAAGAGCTATCATCCTGGCATTTCCCGGAAGCATCTGAGCAATTCTCCTTGCAAAGGCATGATGTATACCATTTATAATCTCCTCTTTGGAATAACCCTCAACAAGCCTTGAAACAACCTCACTCTGGGCAAAAACAGAGCAGGTAGAATTTATTTTTGCACTGGTTTTTGCCCTGAAATGAAAATTCTGCAACTCAGAAACATCCAGAGCAAAGTAATTTGCTATATACTCAAGAAATGTACCAGTACCGGAGCTGCACTTGTCATTCATCCTGAAGTCATTCCGCCGCATATCAATCATCTTTGTGTCCTGCCCCCCTATATCCACTATGGCATCGACATCTTCCTTCAAAAAGTGCCTCACTCCATAAATAGCTGTTGTAATCTCTGTGACATTCAGCTCATGAGGTACTTTCTTCCTAAAATATCCAGTTGAAACTATTATACCATCCCTGTCTATCAAATCCTGCCATGAATGAGAACTCACTATTCTGTATTCATAACTATCAGTATAATATGCTGCCTTTGCTGCCCTCGAACCCACATCCAGACCTATAATCATTATCTCACCTACACCCCAGCAAGGCGCTCTGCAAAGGCTTCAAGACGTAGTCTTGCCTGTTCAGGCGTACTCCCAGGAAGGTCAGCCTCAATTGTTATATAGGGATATCCCTCTCTATCTGCAAAGCGCTCCCTTAAAATAATATCCTCCAGCTTGTGATGGCACGAAAATTGCTGGAAGTGTATTATGGCATCTATGTTCCTTTCCTTCAACTGTTTCTCAACAAACTCCATTCTTCTCCAGATATTTCCTGCGAATGTATAATTCACATAACTTTCCGCTACTTCTCCCAGGTTTCTTCCAGAATGCCTTATGAATTCAAAGGGCATCTCATCATAGGCAACATGTAAACCTATACTCTGCAGAAACTCGTGAAAACCTTTGTAAATAGGTGGTATGCCCAGGATGGCAACCCTGTAGTCAAAATCCACGTCCTCTTCTTCAAGAGCTTCAATGGCCTTTCCGTATTTATCAGGAGAACCCATGAGGTCACTTCCAGAAATTTCTATCTCAAAAGCCTTTATTGAACTTAATTTTCCTTCTGTGCGGAGAGAATCAATTTCCATAGCTCTCTGTTTCAAATCTGCTATTTCTCCAAAGGCTTTTTCATTTTTTATCCCTCCTGCAAATTCCACCAGAGAATCGAGATTCTCCTCCATAAGCCTGATATCTCTGTTGAAGGAATAGATGAAATAAAGAGTAGGTATACCCGAAAGTTCAATCTTTTCACCATCCACAAGTGCATTGTAGCAGTCCCCTCCTGCAACAACAACGAGCTTATCAACCTCAACCTCTTTTCTCAGTATAAGCTCACGCCAGATAGCACTCCATGCACAGAGTTTATCATCCGGTTGAAACTCTGAGAATGGAACAAAGTTATTTAAATCAACTGCATTTTCTCTGCAGGCATAAATAACTTCAGCTGGAACAAGAGCAGTGATTCCAAGCATATATTTTTTAAATCAAGTAACATCTATAAGAGTCTGGTTCTCACCATGCATTCCTCCCTTTTAAATATCATGGTTGATATATGTTCCATTATTCCCCTTAAAAATATAATTTATATCTTTCATTTTCCTTCCATTTAATATTCTACACTTCATTCTGTATTTATTTATAATCTCTGGCAGAAAGCTATCTACAACACTCTGTTCCATTAATCCAAGGTCAGAGGCAGCAATCTCTCTTATAAGTCCACCATCTCTAAATATACCATCCACACTCTTGAGTAGAATTATTTCTTCTGCATTTAGTTCTGCTCCTATATAGCAGGCTATACTGTCACCAGTTACATCCCATGTGTGGGGAAGTTCATCCCTATCCTTGATAAATCTGTAAGGAAGGAGAATTGCAGGGAGTTCTCCCTCAGGCTCCTCTCTTACAGAGATTTCACCTCTATTCTCAAGACAAATACCAAATACATTCATAGCCATAATAGCCATAAAGTGAGCTTCACTCTCTCCAACATTGTAATTTTTATATACCTCTCTGACAGCATCAGCAAAAACTCCTCCTCCGGGAATAATCAGCACTTCCTCATTTTTAAGAATTTTAAGAATTTCCTCTGCATTATCTATCAGACTGCCTCCAATCTTAATCACCTTCATCGTTGAGAGCCTCCGCGAGTCCAAGACAGGGAAGATTATTATAAACTTCTGTCACTTCTTTTAGAAGCTTAAATTCAACTTTCAGCCTGCTGCATACCCTTCTACCAAGAAAGTCTCCTATGCCTGCCAGAAAAACTCTATCAATTTTAAAATCCTCCATAACCCTTTTAACATTATACTTTATGCTATCTATCTGAACCTCCCTGAAAGCTTCACATAGCTTTACTATCTCATCCTCTCCAAGCTCATCAAAGTCAGAGCATAGCATTCTTGCCACCCTCTGCATTGACTCTACATGATTTTTGTCTCTTCCATCAGGGGTTTCACAGCTGTAGTTTTCAATCTCACCGAGAATATTGTATATATCTGCAGTAATGGCAAAAAACTCTGAAGCAGGCTTTATTCTACCACCTCTGAAGTTAATTTCACATGCTATAGCAGAAAGAGGAGTACGAAGGCAACCATGATAAAGAAGCTGCCCTGCAAGCATTCTATCAAGGTCATTTTTTGCATATAGTTTTTCTCCATGCCTGAATGGTATAATATCTGTAGTAGTGGAGCCTATGTCAAGCAGCACACCTTCACCAAAATTCCTCTCGAGATAATAGAGACTGGCCGCATAGTTGGCAGCAGCGAGATTCAAGGTTTTTTTTACCTCCTTATAGCCCAGAAGCCTCTGGTCTATATCCATAAATCTTGCCTCAGGAAAAATGCTGCTGCATACTTCCAGTAGAAAGTCTATACCCTCTCTTTTAGTTCTGAAAGCGTCACTGAGTTCAGCAGTAAAAACAAAGCCAACCTTTGAGGCATTCTCTCTTAATTTTGATAAAAATGTGGGGAAATCTCTAAATTCCCTCCAGAAAGGGAAGTAATATATTTCATTCTTTAAAATATTCCCACTTTCAGAATCATATAGAAGCTTTTTTGTATTGGCTCCACCAATGTCAAAAGTTAAAATCTTCATATTAGTCACCTGATAACTATTGAATAATTTCCAGTGGAAATAAAGGGGTTTTTAGCCTTCCCCTCAATCTTTCTGATTCTGGTTCTAACAGTTCTTTCAGGAAACTTTCCATCCAGAATATCATAAAAGGTTATACCATAGGCAGCTTCAAAGGCTATTACAGGTGTTGTAACCCTTGGATTGATTTCAAGCAGAACAATTTCGCCATTATTTACAATGAAATCCATTCCAAAAAAACCATTCAGCCCCTCTATTCTATATGAAGCATCAATAAGTTCCTCACTATTTTCAATTTCAAAGGGGATATCTGCACCCATATATCTGAAGCCATCTATTACCTGAGTCTGAAGGCTTACCAGCTCGGTTTTATTATCAGAAGAAAACAAGCTGGCACTTGCAGTTTGCCCTGGAATATATTCTTGGATAATATAATTTTCTGGTATTCTCCCAAGTCCTTCCTCATTTCTTATAAAAAATACCCCTTCACCACCCTCACCCACTCTTGGCTTGGCAACCAGAGGAAAATCAAGAGAAGTCTTCCCATTAAAAACTTCAGTTTCAGGTGTTCTTAAACCCCTTACTCTCCTCAATGTCTCATACTTATCACTACATATCCTGACTGCTCTGCTACTAATCCCTAGATTTTCAATATACGCCTTCTCAACCTTTTCTGTAAGAATATAGAGCAGGTTATCACTTTCTGGAGCAATTATCAGAGCTTTATCGCACTTCTCAAGGGCAGTTAAAAAATCCTCATTAAGCTTTTCTGCCATGGAAAAATTTCTGAATTGAGCTATGTGTTCAGGGTTAATAAAACTATATACCTCTTCCTTGATTCCCATGCTGAGAGCCTTAAACATAGCAAGCCCTTCAACTGCAATACTCGCAGGAAACCCATTTTCTGTACATGTGGTATACTCAAAGAGAAAAAGCATTCAATCACCTTGTAAGAAAATAGCCTGCTATTACCGCCAGAATAATACCAATTACAGTGCTGCTTTTCATCCTTTCCTGAAGTATTAAAACAGCAAGGATAGAGCTGATTGCTGGATAGAGAGCAGTAAACGGAATTACAACACTTCCCGGAAAATGCTCCAGAGCATAGAGAAAACCAATAGAACCGATAGTCCCAAATAGTGTTCCCAGACCGAGGATTACAAGACTGGTATCTTTTGGAAGATTAACCCCACGATGAATGAGAAAGATAATAATCACAATGTTGGTGATGAAGTAAAATATATTTGTTACAAGAAGAGCCTGTAACAGGCCAACCTTTTCCACTCCATATTTATACAAGAAACCCCAGAAGCCCCAGAGTACTACAATCAGCAGGCCCACAACAGACATTTCAGCTTTCATAAGTTAAATTAAGCACTGTAGAATTAAAGTTCTTTTGCCTCAACATCCTATACCATAGTATATAAATCCCAACCTTTTTATATCCTCGGGATTTAAAATCCTCCTTCCATCAAGAATAATCGCCTTATCCTTCATAAGCAATCTGAGGTCTCCAAAATCAAGCTTTTTGTATTCATCATGGTCTGTGACTATAACAAGAGCATCGGCATTCTTAACCACAGTTTTAATTTCATTAGAAAATTTACCTCCAAAATCCTGACTCACATAGGGGTCATGAGAAAATACATCAACACCACTTTTCATGAGAGTCTTAATTATTGGCTCTGCAGGTGTTTCTCTAACATCATCCACATTGCCTTTATAGGCAATACCAAGAACAGCAACTGTTGACTCCTTTATATCCTTCCCCTGCTTTTTAAGAGCGTTTTTAAGCTTCTCAAGAACATGATACGGCATGTTAGAATTTCTCTCTCTTGAAGCTTTTATTACACTAAGATTAACTCCATGCTTCTCAGCTTCTTTGATAAGGAAATATGGGTCTTTAGGTATACAATGACCACCAACACCAGCACCTGGCATATGAAAATTAACTCTAGGATGCTTGTTGGCAAGATTTATGGCTTTAATAGCATCAATCCCAAGAGCTTCGCATAACAGTGCCACATCATTGGCAAGAGCAATATTCACATCTCTGAAGGTATTTTCTATAAGCTTAACAACCTCAACTATCTCCACAGCATCTTTATAAACCTCTCCAGAGGTTATATTCTCATAAAAAACTCCTGCGAGTTCCGCACTTCTTTCATCTATACCTCCAACAACTCTTGAATTTATTTGAATTTCCTCAAGAGTTCTTGTTGGTATTGCTCTCTCAGGTGAATTGGCAAGAAAGAAATCTGTTCCGACTTTCAGACCTGAGCTTGCCAGAACAGGAAGGATTTTATTTCTCATTGTACCTGGAGGTATTGTGCTTTCAACAACAACAAGCGTACCTTCCGAGATGTTTTCAGCCACTGCTTTAGTGGCAGACATAAGGGCTTCAAGACATGGCTCCTTATTTTCATCTACTGGAGTCTGAACAATTATTAAAACCACATTGGAATTCCTAATTTCTGAAGCTTCAACCGTAGCCCTCAATCTACCAGCTTCAACACCCTTATAAACTATCTCCTCTAGCCCAGGCTCATTGATTGGAGATTTCTTATTATTCACCTTATTTACAATATCATGGTTTATATCAATACCAGTAGTGAAGTAGCCTCTTGAGGCAACTATAGCTGCCATGGGTAAACCAACATAACCTAGACCTACCACTACTACTTTTGCTTCTTTATTCTCTATTATATTAATAAGCTTTTTATATTCCACTGATTATCCCTCTTATACATGAAACATAGATTATTGAAGTATATTAAGCTTTCCTATGAAAGTATTTCATACCTATACTCCCAAACGTCCCAATGACAAGCTTAAAGCATGCTAACGTTAAAAACCTTTCCAAACTATTCCATTGGTAATTATCAATCCTATATCTCAATAAAATAAGTATTTAAATCTATTGACTGATTTCTTTTTTCAATTTCAACTCATTTGTCCTACCTTTTGAAGTTTTTTCTATTATACCTCTTTTTTCAAGCTCTGAAACCAGCCTCGTTATTTTTGGTCTTGAGAAATCAGTTATTTTTGGTAATTTATCCTGGGTTATAACTCCACCATCCTGTTCCACAGCTCTGACTATCTTCTCCTCATCATCAGTTAATAGAGTAATTGAAACCGTCCCCTTTCTATCCTTCAAACCTATATATTTATATGAAGCACCTGCTCCAGCAATAAATCCAATGAACACAGCAAGTATGTAAAAGATCGTGCTTTCATTATTTTTAGAGCGCATATCTGCCACATTTACTGGAGTGACTTTAAACTGATGTAGCTGTTTTAATGCTGTATCTGAGAGTTCATTATTGAATACATAAACTTTAGACACACGCAATTTTACAAGAGCTTCTAAAACAGCAGGAGGAACTGACTTATTCTTTGTAAAAAGAAGAGGGATACCAAGATATGACGAAAGCCTTTCAGCTAGAAGAAGGTTTTTTAGCTCCTGACCTGCAACAAGAACTGCAGCATTGCTTTTAACATAATATTCTCCAGCAAAAGCTGCACTGGTGCCATATCTATCTGCCTCTGCAACCCTATTTGTTATAAATCCCATTTTATCCAGATTCCTCTGAACATCAAGAGAAATAGCATCCTCTCCTCCAAGAATAACAGCATATCTATAGCCTTCTGCAATATAACCACTTAAAATCTCAACATCAACCTTACTCAGATTATCTGGCGAAGTTATAACTATAGGTATTCCTGTAAGATGGGAATAACCCTGTGCTATGGCGAATTCATAGGGGATATCACTTCTAACTATAATTACATCTGAGCCCTGAGTTGCATGAACTGAAGGTATAACCAGAAAGAAAAACAACAAAATAATAAAACGCATGTATTTTAGCTTTTCTAAACTATTATAGAGGGTTTGCTTATAAATCATACAATAAACTACCTTCTGAAGACTATGCCAGCATAAGCCACAACTTCAGAATAATCACCAGTAATATCACCACTATTACCATACTTCAAAAGTTCAGCCTTCTTTGCACCAAGAGCTTTACCTGCTACTATAGCTGTTGCTATTGCTCCATAACCACAGGCAGTAACATTATTCCTGTAAACCCTTTCCATAAACTCTTCCTCATCCATTTCGAGTATAGCCTCTATCGCATTTAAGTCTTTGTTTCTCGCAACATCAGCACTCTCATAATGGGTAAAATCACTTGATGCAATAAAAAGAACATCTTTATCAAGCTCTGCAATACATTTTCCAAGTTCTCTTGCAATTTCAATTGTTTGAAGGTTAAGAGTTATGGCAATAAATTTAAAATCACCATAGATATACTGAAGAAAAGGTAATTGCACCTCAATCGAATGTTCATATGTATGAGCTATCTCATCCAGAGTTACAATTTCACATTTTCTGAAAAGCTTTTCAGCCACGGCCTTGTCACACTTCACAACACCAAGTGGTGTCCTCCAGTCCTCACCGGATACAGAGACGGTGCTCCCATACCCTCGATGACTGGGGCCAAGGAGAACAACAAGCTCTGGTTTCTCCTGCTCTGTAAGAGAATAGTAAACATGTGCGGCTTCATAACCAGAGTAAATATAACCTGCATGTGGAACAACCGCTCCTACTATATCCCTCGGTTTCTTATCCGTATAGGTGGGACTACGCTTCTCAGGACCAAGTGGATTAAGAAAGCACTTTTCAATCTGCTCAATAAGCATATCTTTTGAGGCAGGATAAAACTGACCAGCGACAGCTTCCATTCTCATAATATATTATATTATGCATGATATACAAAAAGTTTACGATATCGTGAGCGGGAAAGCTCACTATCTTTAGTGGTGGGATGAGAGCGAACCATATTTAATTGCCACAGAAATTTTTATATATCAGTGCCACCTATTTATAGGCGATAGTTAGCAAAAGATAGAAATATTCAAAGACATGTGCCCACAACGTGGCGTATTATCTGATATGGTGCCCTAAATACAGGATGAAAGTGTTGACAGGTACTATAGCAAAGGATTTGAGAGAACTTCTCAAATTGAAGGCAAAGCAGTTGGATATAGAAATAGAGGATATGAAGGTAATGCCAGACCATGTCAGGTTGTGTGAAAACTCATATTTGCATGAGAAATATGTAATATCTGCCCTCTAAATCAAAAATGGAGTAGAAAATTCACAAAATTGGTGGTTTTTACACAATCTAATGTTGGTCCACAATATACCAGTCAGGAGTGTTCAAAATGTGGATTGATATGCAATAGGAATGGTAAGGTTTTTAAGTGTCCCCATTGTGACCACGTTGACCATGCTGACGTAAATGCTGCGTTCAATATAGCATTGCGTCAAGGTATATGTCAATCTGTTGCAGACAGAGATGTAGCAGAAGGGAACACTGATATCCCTAAAGAGGCCACTCTGTGGACGATTGAGACTTTAAACCCCACGAACTTTATCGGGGGAGTATATCAGTCCTGCGATAACGCTTAAAATTCAACATTTCTACCATATCCTCTTTCTATGGCAAGATCATACACCAGAGCTGCAACTGTAACATCCTGAATCGCCAGACCTGTAGAGTCAAAAATAGTAATTTCAATCTCATTTTCCCTGCCTTTCTTCAATCCTGCCACAATTTCTCCCAGTTCAGCATATATCCTATCCTCTGAAAATTCTCCCGTACTTATTGGAACATTGATTTCTCCACTATGCACTGCCTGTTCATAGGCATCAACAACAACCTTTGCTCTATTCAAAAGCTCTGGAGCAAGTTCCTGCTTTCCGGGAGCGTCGGCACCTATTGCATTTATATGAGTGCCCTCCTCTATCCATTCACCTTTAATCACCGGCTTTTTTGAAGGTGTTGTTGTAGAAATAATATCTGCTCTGCATACTTCCCTGTATGATTTACACACTTCAATATCTATACCGAGAGGACCCTCAAAAATCTTTTTAAATTTCTCTGCATTGGAAATATGCCTGCTTGCTACAAGCACCTTCTCAAGCTCAAAAACATCTGTTATTGCAAGAAGCTGAGTTCTTGCCTGCCTTCCAGAACCAATCAGTCCAAGTGTTTTAGAATCAGCTCTCGCAAGATATTTAGCTGCAATAGCACCTGCAGCCCCAGTCCGTACATCAGTCATGTATGTGGCATTCATAATAGATATGGGCCTGCCAGTTTCTGGCTCAATAAGCATAAAAGTTGCCATTACAGTAGGAAAGCCCTTGGAAGGGTTGGCAGGATAAACATTAACAACCTTCACCCCAGCCATACCTATCTCAGGAAGATAAGCAGGCATGCATCTCAGGTCACCTTCAAATTTTCTGAAATAAAGATAGAGTTTCGTGGGCATCTCCACATTACCAAAACCATGCTGCCTGAATGCCCCCTCAACTGCAAGATTAACACTTTGGATGTCAACAAGCTCCTTAACTTCTCTTCCTGAAATCCATATTATCTCCATACTTCACCACCGATTATTACTCCAGCCCCAATATGAATATACATAACCCCTTCACAATTCTCACACGAGAATAAAATCCCATGATGATATACTGTTCTCTACAAATAAGGTTACATCCCCGAGATATAAAGTTAATGCTCATTTTTTGCATGTTATTAGCTATTCAAATTCATATCTCGACAAGGACATTCAGACCTGCAATAGTTGAGTTGAGAACTTTACCTCCTCCCTTTATCTCCTTCTTCACACCTTTAATGTGTCCCTTCCCCAAGGTAAATTTCTTGCCCTCTACTTCAATATTAATCTCGCCCTTATCTAAAAGCTCTCTTGCAAAGACTTCTGCATCGCAACCCTTCAGATAGTTAACTATCATTTTTACATCACCTTTGAACTCAGGCCCAAGTACTGAAAAGTCCGGCACTATTTCAGTTATCTTCTCCTCTATTTTCAAAGGTTCTGTGGTTATCTTCAGCTTCTGAATCACAAGAGTTCCAGCAATATCCTTCTCTGCCTTTGTTAGAATATCCTTTAAATGCTCAGGACAGCTTATCACAACTCTTTTAATCGGGTGGTTGAGAGCAAGTCTCCTCTCAGCCTTGAACCGCCTGAATTCACCAGTAAGTTTTACTGCAATTTCAGCATCTCGCTCAACATCATGGTTTACAAAATCCTGCCTTACCTCAGGCCATGTGTCTATATTTATGCTCTTCTGTGGTTCCCTTAATGCAAAATAGGTATAATAAATCTCCTCGGTTATATGAGGAATAAAAGGTGCAAGAAGCTTCAAACTGGTGAGTAGCACAATGTACAGTGTGTAAAGGGCAGAGGTTTTCTCATCAGAATTTTCAGAAGAATATAGTCTGTACTTGACCATCTCAAGATAGCTGTCACAAAAATCCTTCAGGAAAAATTCAGTCACAGCCTTCCTCACTTTGGAGTATTTGTACTCCTCAAAGTAATCAGTTGCCTGTTTGACTGTCCTATAGCATTTTGATAGCACCCACATGTCGATGAAATTGAACTCTTCAGGCTTACCATTATAGTCTTTCAGATGCATTATAGCAAATTTACTGGCATTCCAGAGCTTTGTTAAAAATCTCTGAGCTGTTACAAGGTCCTTCTCCTGAAAAGAGAGGTCTTCACCCAGCTTGTTTCCACTTGCCCATAAACGCAAAGCATCCGCACTATATTTTTCAATCACAATCTGAGGCTCTATAATATTACCCTTGCTTTTGCTCATTTTCTTTCCCTTAGGGTCGAGGGCCCAGCCTGATATTATGATATCTTTCCATGGAATACTATTGTGGTGAGAATAAGCCTTTACCACTGTATTGAACAACCAAAATGAGATTATATCATGAGCCTGGGGCCTCATAGACATGGGATATAGCTTTTCCCTCATATCCTTATCTTCTATAAGCTCTATGGCAATATCCGGAGTAAGGGAACTCGTGGCCCATGTGTCAAGAACATCTTTTTCAGGCTCAAAATTTGTGCTACCACACTTACAGGGTGACGGAGGGCGGTTGCTCAGAGGGTCAACAGGAAGATCTGCCAACTCTGCCAGCTTTATCTCACCGCAATCCCTGCAGTACCACACAGGAAAGGGCACGCCAGAGAAGCGCTGTCTTGATATGCACCAGTCCCACTTCAAACCATCAATCCAGTTATCATACCTATGGCGCATATGCTCGGGATACCAGTTCATCTCTCTACCAAATTCTTTGAATTTCTCTTTCTTGTCGAGGTATTTAATAAACCACTGTTTTGTATTAAGAATTTCAATTTCTGTTCTACAGCGCTCATGCACATTCACAATATGGGTTATTTCTCTTGACCCAACCAGAAGTCTAGCCTCCCTCAAATCCTCAATAATCTTCTGCCTTGCCATCTTTATTGCCATACCTTCATATTTACCTGTCAGAGAGGTCATTCTTCCATCTTTGGTTATAGCAACTTTTAGAGGAAGGTTATATTCCATATACCACTCTATATCTGTTGTATCTCCAAAGGTGCAGCACATAACCATACCCGAGCCTTTTTCAGTGTCAACTCTGCTGTCTGCCAAGATTTCAACTTCATGGTTAAATATAGGTACTCTGGCTTTCCTGCCCACATATTTACTATACCTCTCATCTTCAGGATGGACAAAAACAGCAACACAGGCAGGAAGGAGCTCAGGCCTTGTTGTAGATATTATAAGATTTTCATCCTCAACTTTAAAGATAATATCATTGAAACTACTCTTCAACTCCTTATCTTCAAGTTCCACCTGAGCTATTGCAGTCTGACAGTTGGGACACCAGATAAATGGGCTTTCTTTTCTGTATTCTACTCCTGCTCTGTAGAGGTCAATAAATGAGCGCTGGGAAATTCTCCTGCAGTGCTCGTCAATTGTGGAATAATAAAGAGAAAAATCAGCACTTATTCCAATATTCTTCCAGTCCTGCACAAACTCGGGAAGGATTTTTTTAAGTGTGGTCAGGCATAGTTTTACAAACTCTTCTCTTGAAATCTCAGTCGCCTTAACATTGTTGAGCTTCTCAACAAGCCTCTCAGTGGGCAAACCATTATCATCTGTGCCAAAGGGATAGAAGACATTGAATCCCCTCATCCTCATATATCTTGCCATAAAATCCATCTGAGAGTAGGAGAAGGCATGACCAAGATGCATTTTTCCACTTACGGTTGGTGGAGGAGTGTCTATAGAAAATACAGGTTTATTGCTACTTTTATCAAACCTGTATATACCCATTTCTTCCCATTTCATATACCATTTTTTCTCAATATCTTTTGGATTATAACTGCCATCAAGCATCCTACTTACTCCTGTACTGGACCCTTATATCTTTTTTTACTATAATCTTCATAAAATCTTTTGCAGCTATGGTTTTTACTCCGGTTGCCTTTTCAACAGCCCTTGCCTCACTATCGAGGCGGTTCAGCATGGTCATACCAAAGTGCTGCATCACAGCCAGCTCTGGCTCTGTTTTTTTCAGTATCTTTATCAAATCATCTCTGCAGAGATGCCATTTTATCCTCTTTTTATCAGGCCTTATAATATTTGCAATGAGCACTCTCACACCTGTGTAGCTGGACTCCATACCACTGAAGTACTCCGTGTCACAGGTGTATGCTATAGCACCTTCTTTGAAATTAAATTTCATACCTATTGCTGTAGGGTCACTGTGCCTTGTTGGGAGAGCCTCCAATTTAACTCCCCTGATTTCAGTTTTATCCCATACCTTCAACGCCCTTATCTCACTGAGCTGGGAAATATGGTAGTTGCTAAGCACAGGTCTGAAGCCATCAACACCATCAACTGTACTTAAACTTCCAATAAAACTTCCCCTGTGTTTTGTCATGGCTCTTGTCATAGCCTCTACCATAAGCTCTGCATCAGTATAATGGTCAGGGTGAGAATGGCTTACAATACATGCATGGGTTGAGAAGGGATTTATACCTGCATCCCTAAGGTCCAACATAGCACCTGGTCCAGGGTCTATGTGAATATTAATATTATCACCTTGAATTCTGAAACCACCTGTTCTGAGCTTCTGAAGGAGTGTTACCCACCTGCCCCCACCTGTTCCAAGAAAAATTATCTCCATTTATTCCTCTCCTAATTAAAATCTGTTTATAAACTCATCAACAGCTTCTTTAACGGGAAGTCCATCTCTGGCACCAAGATGTTCAGTACACCTAGCTGCAGTAAAGTTACCCAGTCTTGCGCATATTTCAGGGTCATAGCCTCTCACCAGACCATAAAGGAAACCTGCTGCAAAGGCATCACCTGCTCCCGTTGTGTCAACAACTCTAATATTCTCAGCTTCAACTCTTATTTCTTTATCTCCTGTTCTTATGTAACACCCATCCCTGCCAAGAGTTACAGCCACTATCTCAGCACCCATCATTATCAAGTCCCTTGCACCCATCTCATACTGTTTATCTGTAAGATAAAATGCCTCTTCTCTATTCAGAAATATCACCTTACTTTTTGATATAAAATCTCTCAATTCTGAAAGATGTCTGTATTTTGCATATAGCATTCCAGGAGCAAAACTTATCTTATTTTTGAGATTATGTATAAGGTCAAGCTGTGAAAGAAAACTTTTTTCACCGACAAAAGACGATACATGTAGATATTTTGCATTTTCGGCACATCTAAGCATAGAATCTTTAATCTCAAAGAGGTTATTAACACCGGGGTAGGCATACATGGTGCGTTCTCCCTTATTATCTACAAGAACTATAATTACTCCAGTATGCCCTCCAAATTTTTCAATACACTCTGCATTCACACTTTCTTTCATCATGTCTCTCAGAATATTTTTACCTTCGCTATCTTTACCAACAACCCCTATAAAGCCTGTGCTTATTCCCATCCTGGAGAGAGCAACTATAGTATTGGCAGCACTTCCACCAGGTGCCTCATAAACTTCAAGCACAGGAAGTTCTTCACCCTCTCTCGCAATCCTTGGCACCCTGTAAATCTTGTCCATATTGAGTGCACCTATGCCAACAACATTCATATCGTAGAATTAACCTCTTGAAATTTAAATTTACCGAAGAAAGGTGTGAACTATCCTACAGCAAATTTCTGGGTTCTCTGCCGAGAGTTTCATAGGTTTTGTAGTAGTTCTTATGCTCTCATAATAAACATAAAAAATATTAAAAAAATCTGTAAATGGGAAGGGTTATATAGCCAGTAGTGAAGAATTACAATATGGACAAAGGAGTTGGTGTATTTATACCGGAAAATGAAGATTTTTCAGAACATGAATTTTTGAAATCTATTTTTAAAGCCAGAAAAATAAAAAAGGTTGAAGATGTCGATTATGTTATGCTCAATTCTGAAGCTGGTGAAATGATTATACCTGTTGAAGATATGCTCTCTGAATTCCTCAATATTTTTGATGAACTCTCTTCTGCGGACATTGAAAAGCTGAAGAAAGCTTTTAACAAAGCTGTAGATAATCTTCTGATTTAATAGTTTTAGTTGATTTTACTGTTTTTATGGCATTATAATTGAATCTAAATATTTTGTTTTATATAGGAGAATTTCCATTCTTTTAGGAATAGTTCTCTGTGAACTACCCACGACTAAAGTCGTGGGCTTCCTGAGTCATAGGTGTTTCTATCAAAAGACCTCGAACAGGCATCAAATCGGCAAGTTCTTTGCTTACATTTTGTAAACTATCATTATATCAAATGGAGCCGTGCCGGGAGTAACCCACCTTCTGTTGTAGGAACAGCCAGAAGAAGAATATCATCTTCTGTGTTTCCCATGCAGCATTCGTCTTAGCGCCATAGCGAAGGGACTCCTGCAGCCGAGCGCTCCCTCCTGCTTGCATCCCCAGAGATGGCCGTTTCACCCCCTGCATAGAAACTCTGTCTTTCGACTTCACAGCTTACTTCTATGCAAGGGTATCGTTTCTGCTCCAGAGCTGTACCTCTCGGCACGGGTTTATATAACCCTCCGGGTCCTGCAGTGATGGGCGGAGTTTCCTCACTTCTCAATCAAGAGAAGCGTTAGCTGCCCTCCGGCTCGACTCCTTCAAAAATAAAAAACTTTAACCAGAACAACAGTTTTATTATATTATGGTACAGGCAACTCTTGATGGGTTATATAACAACAAAGAAAAAGAGAGAAGTTTTATATCTAATCCTCTGCTCAAAGAAGGCATAAAAAAAAGGGAATATCAGATTAAGATAGCTCAGGAAGCACTAAAAGGTAATACTCTTGTAGTCCTACCAACCGGACTTGGAAAGACAATTATAGCCCTTCTTACTGCAATTGAAGCTGTTAATAAGGGTAAGATTCTATTTCTTGCTCCCACAAAACCTCTTGTGCACCAGCATCTTGAAACTTTCAGAAAATTCACAAAAATTAATGCCCTTGAAGCCTTCACAGGCGAGGTTAAAAAGGAAAAAAGAGCAGAACTCTGGAAAAGTGCAGAGACTATATTTGCAACACCACAGACTCTACTCAAAGACCTCGAATCCTGCACCTACTCTCTTGATAATGTCTCTCTGGTAATATTCGATGAAGCTCATCGCAGTGTTGGGAACTATGCCTATGTTGAAATAGCTAGAAGATACAGTGGTTTAATTCTTGGTCTTACTGCATCTCCAGGAGGAGATAAAGAAAAGATAGAAGAAGTGCTAAAAAATCTGAAAATTGAGATAGTTAAAGCAAGACTCCCCTGGGACAAAGACGTAAAAGATTATGTAAAGGAAATAAAGGTTAGCTGGAAGAGAGTTGCTCTAACCAGTAATCAGAAGAAAGCTTCTAAAATAATATCTGAACTTCTGAGAGAGAAGCTTAGTAAATTGAAAAAGATGGGTTTTCTTACCTATAAAAGTACGTCAAATATATCTAAAAAGGATATTATTGAACTAGGAAACATAATAAGAAAGAGATTTGGCATGGGTAAGAAAGGTTATCTATTCAGTGCAAGTTCTATCCAGATGGCAGCAATGCATGCCTTCAATATCCTTGAGCTCGTAGAAACCCAAGGTACAGTGCCAGCCCTCGCTTATATTGAAAGATTAAAAAGAAAGGAAAAGAAGTCAAAAGGTGAAATTTCATTTCTCAGGGATAAAAGAGTAACAACTTTTCAGAAAATTCTGTGCACCGCTAAAACTTCCCATCCCAAATTGCAAGTTCTTCTCAGGATAGTTGAAGAGCAGTTATCCAATAAAGAAGATTCTTTAATAATTATATTTGTCCAGTATAGAGATACAATAAATACAGTGCTTGAAACACTTGAAAAAGGAGAAATAAAAGCTCTCCGTTTTGTCGGGCAGGCAAACAGGGAAAATGAGAAGGGTATGAGCCAGAAACACCAGACAGAGGCTCTTGAAACCTTCAGAAATAGAAGAGTAAATGTACTTGTGGCAAGCAGCGTGGCAGAGGAGGGGCTTGATATTCCAAAAGTTGACCTTGTTATATTTTATGAGCCTGTGCCCAGTGAAATAAGAGCTATTCAGAGGCGTGGAAGAACCGGAAGAAGTGCCATGGGTAAAGTGATAATACTCATTGCAGATGGCACAAAGGATGAAGCATATTATTTTGCAGAGATTGCTAGGGAGAAGAAAATGAGAAACTTTGTGAGATGGCTCGGCAGGCGTGTAGGTTAAAATCTTCCTATAAGTTAAGATTCTCTTTGACTATGTGAGCAATAAAGAAACATTTATATCTATAGTCATTCCCTGCAGAAACAGCAAAGATACACTCAGGCAGTGTCTCAAGGCAGCCTTCTCTTCAGATTATGATAGCTTTGAGGTCATTGTAGTTGATGATGGAAGCGAAGATGATTCAGTCAAAATAGCTAGAACTTATCCAGTCAAACTTATTGAGCTGGGTGAGCACAGAGGTGTTTCTGAAACAAGAAATGCTGGCGTAGATGTAGCTGAAGGCGAGGTTATACTATTCATAGATAGTGATTGCCTCCTGGATAAAAGATGCCTCGGAAAAATAGATGATTTTTTCAGAAACAACAAAAGAAAAGCACTTGGTGGTACTTATACACCAGTACCTTTTGACAGAAAATTTTTCAGCATTTTTCAGAGCCTATATGTCAACTACTGTGAATCAGAAAAGAAACCGGATTATCTTGCAACCCACTGTCTTGCAATAAGAAGAAAAGACTTTATCTCTACTGGTGGTTTTATAAAGAATATCACAATGGGCTATACCACAAGTGTTGAAGATGTTGAATTCTCCCACAGGCTTGGAAAATATGTAATCGAACTCGTATTTGACCCGGAACTTCAGGTAAAACATATATTCAATTTTAATCTTCTTAAATCCCTCAGAAATGCTACAAAGAAAAGCTACTACTGGACACTTTATTCGCTGAATAAAGGAGACCTTTTTAAGGACTCTGGTGCCTCATCCCATGAGCTTAAAATTAATTCTACTGTTCTTGTGCTTTCAGCAGCTCTTGTTGCTTCTGGATACGGAGCTCTTTCCATCCCCCTCTATATTTTTAATATATTCATATCAAGAGGGCTTATCTCCCAATTTAACAGATATATGGGTGGAATATTTACATTAAAAGCCATGCTTTATTTCTATTTCCTTTATCCACTTCCTGTTATTTCAGGCGGTTTGGGAGCACTGCTTAAATATTCCATGTTAAAACTGAGAGGTGAGATATAGTGAATTACCTGAAATATCTTCCTCAGATTATTATGAGAAAACCTGTACAGCTCACCTTTTTTATTACCAGACGCTGCAATTCTGTATGCCCCTACTGCTTCTATCTCAGGTCAACAAAGGATTCGGGAGAAGGCAAAGAGGCTGAACTCTGGGAGATTAAGAAGATAGCAGAAGAGTTTAAAAATCTTGTGTGGCTGGCTTTCTCTGGAGGTGAGATTTTCCTCAGGCAGGATATTGCAGAGATAACAAAAGCTTTCTATGACAGCTCAAAGCCAGCCGTAATACTCCTTCCTACTAATGGGTTGATGCCAGAGGTTATCGAAAGCAGAGTAAAGGAAATCCTTGATTACTGCACTGAAAGTTCTGTTGTTGTAAAGCTTTCTCTGGATGCTGTTGGGGATAAGCATGATGAGATAAGAGGTGTTAAAGGCAACTTTTCCAGCCTGATGGATAGCTACAGGCGGCTTGCAAAGCTAAAAGAAACCCACTCAAATCTTGATATTGGCATTAATACTCTCTATTCAGGACTGAATGAGGATTATGTTGAGGAAGTTATAGAGTTCGTTAAAAAACTTGATAGGGTAAGTACACACACACTTTCATTAATAAGAGGGGAACTTGTGAGAGAGGACATCAAGCAGGTTGATTACAATAGATTTAAGATACTCTCTGAGAAGCTTGAGAAGGAGAGGAAAAATGTATACAGTTTCAGGGGAGCAAAGTTAAAGACAGCTCAGGATATAATTCAAAAAAGGCTTATTTACAGAACCATACAGGAAGAGAGAAGGGTTATTTCCTGCTATGCTGGCAGGCTGAATCTTGTTATTACAGAGAATCTTGATGTATATCCCTGTGAAATTCTCAATAAGAAGATGGGAAATTTAAGGGAGAGTGGGTACAGTATTCAGAGGGTGCTCTCTACCAGACAGGCAGAGAAAACCCTTAAATATATTCTAAAGGGTGAATGTTACTGCACCCATGAATGTTATTTTATAACAAATATACTATTTAATCCAAAGCTCTACCCTTCACTGGCAAAGGAATATCTCAGGCTTTCAGGTATCACAGGTTTCTGAACTTGACTTCCGGGTAAATTTCCTCTTGATTTTCAGAGCATCCTCTTTGAAGGCAATCCAGAATAAACTCTTCACTCCTCTCACCAAAGCTCTGAATTCACTGGCTGTCCTAACCTCAAGGAGCTTCCTCAGAATAAACTCTGGTCTTGCATAGAATTTCCTGAAGGCTATTCTTCTCAACTCCTCTATCTCACTTTTCTTCAGAGTTTTTGGTATAAAGGAGGCTCCTTCAAATGTAAAATTTTCAAGTTCTCCTTCAATTTTACCAAACTCTTCTGCTCTTTCATATAGTTCTGTTCCAGGGAAGGGTGTCATGGTATGGAAATTCACAATATCAGGTTCAAGTTTTATTGCGAAATTTATTGTTTCAAGAGCATCCTCATATTTCTCATCAGGTATTCCAAAAATAAAGGGTAGAGTAACCTTGAGTCCTGCCTTTTTTGCAGCCTTTACTGCCACCTCAATCTGTTGCAGAGATATTCCCTTCCTCAGTATGTTGAGATTTCTCTGTACTCCGCTTTCGGCTCCAAAGAAAACTGACCATGCACCAGAACGTCGACACTCCTGCAGAAGTCTATAATCAATAGTATCAACTCTCGAAGAGAAGAACCATGGGAATTCTAGCCTGCGTTTTCTTATTTCTCCTGCTATCTTCATTGCTCTATTGTAGTCTGCAGCAAAGTTATCATCAAGAAAACGTATTTCCCTGTATCCCTGCTCAAGAAGAAGTTCAATCTCCTCAAGAACATTTTCAACACTTCTATACCTTATCTTCCTCTCTCTGTCGAGTTGTGAGCAGAATATACATTTTCTGTCACATCCCCTTGAGGTTATAACAATTGCAACTGGCTTTTTCCTGTATGTACCTTCGGGTGGTATATACATATTCTTGTCTTCAAGAAGTTCTCTTGCAGGGAATGGTAACTGGTCAAGATCCTCCAAGGGTTTTCTGTCAGGATTTTTAAACACTTTTCCTTTATCTTTAAAAATAAGACCTTTAACTCCATGGAGACTCTTTCCTGCTTCGAGCATGTCAGCAAGTTCTGTGAAAGTAATTTCTCCCTCGCCAATTACAGAGGCATCAACTGCCTCTGAATCTATAAGGGTCTTTTCTCCCATAGAAGTGGGATAGGGGCCACCAACAGCAACGAAAGCCTGCGTAGTTTTCTTTACTTCCTCTGCAGTCGCAACTGCCTTCTTCCATAACGGAGTGTTTGCATAAATTCCAGCAAGATCTGGCTGGTATTCTTTTAGCTCACCTGAAATTTCCTTAAGACTATGAAAGGAACCATCAAAAAATTTAACACTGTGACCTTCCCTTTTAAGATAGGCACCCAGATAGAGCAGACCAAGAGGTTGCCAATAGTTCACCTGCGACTTGGAGGTTTTATCTGGGAAGATATCTTCCGGCAGCCATGGCGGCATTATAAGAGCTACTTTCATGTCATCTCCTCCAGATAATTATTATCAAGTACCTTATTCAGATTGTAGTTTTTTCCCAGAACTATTTCTGCAGCTTTAATACCACTCTCGAGAGCATGGTCCATATTGTAATACTCAAACCTTCCGCTCCTGCCTATGGTTATTAAATTCTCTATGTTCTCAAGATAGTTCCGGACAATACCCAGTTCTTCCTTATATCCAACCTTAAAGAGAGGATAGGCATCCCTGACTCTAATAACCTTTCCCCCAAGAAGTTCGTGCTTTTCAAAATATCCCAGCTCAACAAGTTTTTCAGCAGTCATTTTTATCAGTTTTTCATCATCATTCTGCCAGAGCTTTTCACCTCTGCTGGAGAAGTATTCAACAACAAGAGATGTCTTTCCCTTGGGTGCCATAACACTGCTCCAGTTTTTGGGTTCATGAAGCCTTCCAAAAGGAATATCCTTCTCAGGGAAGTATATCCAGCTTTCCTCTGTTGCCTTATGTTTGTTAATAAAGACGGTGACTATAACAGTATCTCTAAATTTCAATTTATCTGCAGCTCTTAGAACTTCCGAAGGTGCTCTGGGTTTTATAATATTTACAAGAAGATTGACAGGAAGACTCGATATGAAATTTTCTGCCTCAAAGTACAGGTCAGATTTGCAGTTTCTGGCTTTTACCTCCACAACTCTATTATTCCTAATAGATATTCTCTCTGCTTTTAACTCTGTGAAAACACGACCTTTCTCCTCAATCTTTCTTTTCATTTCTCTACTTAAAACGCCTATCCCTTCTCTGGGATATCTAAATTTTTTAATCAGTGTGGCACAGTCATTTTTGTTATTACCTAAAAA
Organism: Methanobacteriota archaeon; assembly: GCA_003229935.1. Taxonomy (GTDB): domain Archaea; phylum Hydrothermarchaeota; class Hydrothermarchaeia; order Hydrothermarchaeales; family BMS3B; genus BMS3B. Next base: position 27,133 of record QIGD01000001.1, read on the forward strand.
AGCTTTTTTCATAGCTTTTCCCAGAGAAAGACCATTAATTCTCTGAGACACCCAGTCTTTACTTATATCACTGCAGTCTATTCCCCATACCTTTTCAGAATAATCTTTAAAGTATATCTCAAAAAGGGACCTCCCAAAATTCTGCACCACCCAGTCCTCAAGAGAAACTATATCTGTCTTTGATAGCCTCTTCTTTATATTTTCCACTGCATAGTCGAGAATAATCTTAAAACTTTTTTCCGGCCCCATTCCTAAAAAGGCATTTGTTGCTCTGAGAGGATAATCAAAGTATTTACCCATCATAAATATTTTGCTGCTTCTTCCCACTTCTATAAACTGATCTCCAAGTATTTCTTCTAAAAAATTCTGTATCTCTATATTTTTTGTGAAAAATCTGTGGCCACCCAGGTCGAATCTGAACTCTCCTTCCTCAATTGTCCTTGCCAGACCACCAACACCCTTTTCCTTCTCAATAACAGCAATATTTTTTCCATACCCACTGAGTTTCAAACCACAACTCAGTCCTGCGAGACCGCCACCAAGAATAAGTACATCGTAAGCTCTGCTCATTTTAAATTCTCCCGCTTAAAATCTAATCCTAATATATATTCCCTATAATCACCGCAGCAGCTTTCATCCCAGACTGCAACTTTAAATTCAATTTTTAAATTTTTATAATCTGTATAGTTTTGATGCATTCTTGCTTCTATCATAGTTTCAAAATCTTCAATTTTACATGTTTCTGGGGTTATATTGATGATTTCAAAGCTGATATTATTAATTGTTACTTCAATATCCCTACCCCATAATATAAAATTCTCATGGACATGGATTTTTATTATAATTTTATTTTTCTCCATTTTAATTTCATGTTTATTTAGAGCAAATAATTTAGAGTAAGAACCGTTATTTGAATAGTTTCTATAAGTTTCAAGAGTATTCTTCTTTTGAAATCCTTCGATTTTATAAGTCAGACTACAATCTAAATTGAAGAAAATAAAGACTGGCAATCCTCTAACGTTATATTTTTCCACAAGTTTTTCTTCTCTGTTGTAGTCTACAATATAGAGACCAATCCCACTATACTTTTCCTTTAGTAGAATAACAGATTTCTCTACAGCCAGAACAACACTTAAATTCTTTTTATTGTAAGAATACCATAAGAAAAATAGCAGTTCTCATATAAAATCAAAAAGAAAAAGAAGAGATGTAGAGAATCTACTTCTTTTTAGTTATGCCTGCAACAGCTACAATTATTGCAATTATTGCAATTATGTAGGAGCCCAGTACAAACTGTTTTGAAGCAAAACCTCTTACCTCTAACGCTATGGTGACTGCTGATATCTTAGCATTCATTTTATCTTGGCCAGCATTCAGTGCACTGAGAGGACTCTGCGGGAAATTCTGGTATACCTCAAAGCTGGTTGGCTGCATCGGCAGGTAAAAGTCGTTGGCATATTGTCTCATAGAACCATCAAAGTTCTTGACATTAGGATATTTGAGAACCTGACTGAGTATAAACCATCCAAGGGATGCTCTTACTCCTGTGTTGCAGTATGTTATTATATTTTTGTCAGGAGTAACTCCTTTACTCACGAAGATTTCCTTTAACTCTGCATCAGAGAGCAACATACCATTTTTTGTGACGTTTTCAGGAGCAGGTATATCAACCGCACCCGGTATATGTCCTCCTCTTTCCCATTTGTTCACTGCGATTTTCTGGCCATTAAATTCTGCAGCAACTCTGTTATCCACAAAGAGAACGTTTCCTGTTGCAAGACCATACATCACGTCTGGATGAAGGAGTGCGTCAATCTTTGTATCTGGTGGATACTTGAGAGTATATGATAGCTGTTTTACTGCTGGCACAACTGTGCTTGTTGGCCTGTTCTCTGCCTTCCAGACACTCTTTTCACCATTCATCATACTTACATTTGCGATATTCCAGTACTTGAGTGTCCAGTAAAATCGTGCTGCTTGGTCAAGACCATCAGCGTATATGATTATCTTTGTGTCTGGCGTAACTCCGAGCTTCCTCAGAACCTGCTTCATATCTGAATAGTCAAGAACCATGTGGTCTGTTCCTGGTGCAAACACTTCACTACCCCATTTAACATGCACTGCACCTGGGATATGCCAGCTAGCATAACTACTCTTGCTCACTTCAACCAGACGAATCTGTGTCTGGTTAGGGTTTTCAATTGTCTGCAAATGCTGAGCTACCCAGTTAGTACTAACCAGAGGCCCAGGATATTGAATATTTTGCTCTGCTGCAGCTACTTGAGAAACACTCAATACAGAAAAAAGAAGTAACACAGCAACCAGAGAAATTTTCAGTGTAATTTTTACCAAATTTTTCACCTCATATTTTTTAGATTTTTCTATCGGTATGCCTGTAAACTACTCAATACTGAAACGAGTATTTATATTTTTCGAAAGCATTTTTCGTTTTTTAGAAAATTATCATTATGGCATTTCTGATAAATAAAAACAGAACGAAATTACTTTAGATATTTTATTGTAATAAGAAAGTAAGAAATTATTAGAATACCTCTAAAAGGGAAATAAGCATAAGTCCATATCTGCCAATACTCATTAAAATATAAAATATAAAATAAAAAAAGAGAGATGTAGAGAGTTTACTTCTTTTTAGTTATACCTGCAACAGCTACAATTATTGCAATTATTGCAATTATGTAGGAGCCCAGTACAAACTGTTTTGAAGCAAAACCTCTTACCTCTAACGCTA
>QIGD01000002.1 GCA_003229935.1 Methanobacteriota archaeon
CTGCTTATTTTAGACAATAAAGGCTAAATTTAGCTTATTTCCCGTAGTATTTTTGATTACGGGACAGCCTCTTTAGTCGTGGGTGATTGACTATTTCTTTTTCCAGACAGTATAACCACATGTGCCACAGGAAGACCTATCCCCGTGTTCTGCAAGAAAAACTCCATCACCACATCTGGGACAAGTCTGACGTTTTCGCTCCAGCTTGTCTCCTTTAATTTCGTAATGCTTCCATTTCTGACCCATCTTTAAGCCTCCTGTTTAGCAGCTTTATTCCTGAGTGACTTAAGCTCATCCTCAGAAAAGTTCTTTTTAAGCAGATGTTCAGCTTCAATTTCGAGCATTGCTTTTCTGTTCTCATAAATCATTGCAGAACCTTCAGAAACTTTTACTCCAAAGCTAGACTCTATTTTTTTCAGAATAAAGGCATTCTTATCTGCGCTAAGGATAACAATAAGCTTATTCCTGACTTCAGTTCTTGATGGTGTGGCTCCTTTCTGAATAATAACCTTAAACCTTACCTCTCTCCTGTGTAGAACTGGATTATTTTTATCTTCAAGTATTTCAATCTCCATGACTTAGCCTCCTTATATCTTAAGTTCTTTTCTATCCATTATCATCTTTATAATTATACCGACATGAAGTTTAGAGTCGTCACTACAGCTAACAAGAACAACACCCTGCTCCGGCTGCCCGTATATAACATAATCACCCCAATCTGCTTCAATAACAGCAGGGAGAACAGCTAGGTCTTCTTCACCTTCGACAATAATAGTAACTTCATCATCACTGTTAACAGCCTCACGCACTGCATCCCAGAGTTCCTTTGTGATATGGGCAGGAGGGTTCTTTGCCCTTATCACCCTGCCAGAAGGCTCATGGCTATCAATGTTCTTCCTCTTTGTTCTGAAGTCTATAATCTTCAATTTGGGTTTTATCCCTGCTTTCTCAGCCTCACTCGAAACTACATCTCCTACTGTTATGACCTTTGAGTCTCTAACTCTCTTTTTGATTCTTTCCATTGCACCATCTTCTGTAAAAAGCTCTCCCAGAGGCTTTCTCAGATAAGGCCTCAGAGTATCAGGTAAAATCAAGTCTTCCATCACCTAATCCTCAATGCATATCTACCATTAATTTTAACTCCAAGCTTCTGGGCTATCTCTGATTTCTCTGGATTTACAATATATACAAAGCCGAACCATTCTTCAGATGTGTTTACATTGCAGTATATGCAGGTATCTTCTGAAGTTATCATCCTGCAATGCTTGCATGCCTTTTCCTTTTTTGCCATTCTTACTTCTCCTTCTCCTTATTCTTAGCATTTTTCTTTGCATCTTCAATCCATTTAAATTTACCAAGGCCTGGCTGTCTCATTGTAAGATTTATTTTGGATTCCTTCTTCTTATCCGGGTTTAGGCTCACTGCAACAATCCTTGCTCTCACTCTATCATTCACTTCAAGAGCCTTTCTTGTTTCCTTGCCTACAAGAGCCTCTCTCTTCTTATCGTGGCTTATATAGTCATCTGTAATCTGGGAGACATGCACAAGGGCATCAAAGGCTGCAAATCTTACAAAAGCTCCAAATTCAACTATCTCGACAACTTCACCATCGATAATTTCGTGAAGTTCGGGATGGAAAATAAGAACCTCAAATTCTGTTCTGTGGTAGGCTGCACCATCACCTGGAATTATCTTGCCTTCACCTATTTTGGTGATTTTATAAATTGCAAGTATCATTCCCATATCTGGGTTAAGCCTTCCTTCAAAACCACCCTCCTGTCTTTCCTTGAACATATATCCTTTTCTCAGAATGTCCTCTATAACTTCTTCAACAGGACTTCCAAATTTCTCTGGTGGAACTCTTATAAGTTCTTTCATTAAAGCTAGCTTAAAAATTTTTATACCTCCTTTATTTCAAGAGGCAGTGACCTGCTATCAATGGAGCGAAAATCACTGCTATATTTGTCATCTTCCTAGAGCTCCTGCAGTTACTATGCCAACACATTTTGCATATTCAGAGCCTGCCTTGCCCTCCAGAATCCTGGGAATTTCCATAAAATGTCTTCTTATTTCTTCCACTACCTTATGAGCATTGGCATCAACTCCCTCCATAGCAAAGGCTGCAACGATAAGGGCAAGAATATCAATACCTATTCCTATCAAAGCTATTTCCATCTAAATGCCTCCATAACCACTTATGTTTAAAAGCTTTTCCTGCCTTAAAAATATTACTGCCTTTCCCATTTTTCTTATCTTCTCCTTTAAAAGCTTATCGTTGGTAGCTATTATATAGCCCTTTTCAGCCAGTTCAACAAGGGCTTCATCTTCTCCTGCTTCTGTTTTAACAACTTTATATCTTTTAGCAAGCTCCAAGGCAAGTTTTGCATCTCTCTTCATCTTTCCATGGCTCAGTCCTATGAGCTCCCGTATAACAGAGCTGGGAATGGATATATCTGCTCCTGGGAGGAGCTCTTCAAGCTGTTCTTCTATATCAACCCTGAATTGAAAGGGTAGTAAGAGAAAGTTAGTATCTAAAGCAACCTTAGGCATTGTCACCAACATGCTAAAATATTTTAAGATGAAACAAAAGTATAACTTCTATGTTTCCTATTGTATATATAGATAGGAATTTATAAACTGACATACTCTCACAAGACCGTGGGCTTTCTGCCCATCAATTTGTAAGTGTAGTATAATGCTATACATTAACGAATACATATTTAAGGTAGAAAATTTAAATGTAAAAAGAGTTAATATGGTGGACTTTACCTATCTGAAGAATTTTACAGCAAAGTGCATATACTGTTCGAATATTATAATAAAGTGGAATTACAGTGGTGCAGAGCTAACTATGTTCTGTGCTCTTTCAAAAGATATGCGCTCAGAGGAATGCGGTTTCTTTGACCTTATTAAAGTTGTGGCATGCAATAAATGTGGAGAAAGGTGTGAGACAAATATGAAATACTGCTCAAATTGTGGTTCCCTTCTGAAATAATCTACCCCTTCATTATGTAGAAAAACTCCCTTCCATAGTTAACAAGCTTTAAACCCTCGATATCGAAGCAGCAGTCACCAGAGAAAGGTCGAATAATTAAATCTGCCTTCACATATCTGGCAATTTTTTTTAGAGCGGGATAGAGTTCCGGTTCTGGCCTAATAGCATATATAAGCTCTGCCCCTCTATAAATCTCCAATTTTGGATTAAATATATCATCTCTATCAATGCCCTTCAGGTCTTTAATGTCAACTCCAGTTACTTCACCATCAATCTTTTCCTTTAGTTTTGTCAGTACTTCAGTATAATTACCAACACCAACTTCTACAATTTTACTGGCTGAAGAATAGTTCTTCAGGATATACTCTAAAATCTCCTGCATTACCTTAGAAAATAATTTAACACAATAAAGCAATATCTTAAAAGGTGCATAAATGTTGATTATAAGGAAATTTACACCAGCTGATCTGTCAAGTGTTTATAAAGTGGAAGTTGAGAGTTTCGAAGACCCATATCATCCAGTATTTCTTATGAATCTCTATGAGCTCCATGGCGACATGTTTTTTGTAGTAGAATGGGTGGGCAAAATTGTAGGCTATATTATTGCAAGAGAGGTAGGTGATAGCGGTCATATAATAGCAATAGCTGTGGCAAAAGATTTCAGAAAAGAGGGTATTGGCAGCATGCTTATGGAAACTGTTGAGAAAACACTTTTAAGAAAAGGAGTTAGAGAAATATGGCTTGAAGTCAGAGTTTCAAATAAAGAAGCTATTGAGTTCTACACCAGACTTGGCTATTCTATGGCAGGTGTGCAGGAATATTACTATGTTGATGGAGAAGATGCACTTATACTGAAAAAATATTTCTATTGAAGTGAAGGAAGTATTATATTATGCCAAGACCAATGATTCCCCATATAACAAGAAGTAGACCAGCAATTCTCATGGCTGTCTCGGCTATACCCTTACCTACAAATACCAGAGCAAGACCAATTATTACTGGCAGGGCTATATCTGGAAATGTATGTATTTTTATTATATAGTATTCATATCCAGCGAAGATTATAAATATAAGACCCACAGTTTTTACGACAAAGCCGACTATTCTCGAAGCAACAAATATCAGTACAATACCAACAATAATTTTAAATATTGGCATTGCAATAGGCACAGCAGTTGGTACATCCATGATTTAACTTAATAACTAACTGATTGAAATACCTTTTGGTGATTAAATGATTGAAGCAGATTTTCTAATTGAGAGTATGGGAAATAGCAGTTATGCAGTTGAAAGAAGTCTTAATAAACTTGTGAAGGATATAGAGATAGATGAAGAGGTTGAACTTGTTGAAAAAGATGTGGGTGAAGTGAAAAAAGAAGAAGGCTCTTATACAGGTATAGTTGAGCTGGAGCTTAAATTCGGTGATATGAAAAGTTTTATCAGAGGAGTTATAAAGTATCCTCCAAGTGCCATTCTTCTGAACTCTCCTGCAGAAATAACTATGAGCAGAGATGAGTTTCAGCAGCTCCTTGCTTTTACAGGGAGTATAATAAAAGACCTTTATTCACACTATCATGTTGGATTTGTGTTTGAAGACATTGAAGAAGAGTTCACTCCTATTGATGAGGAGGAGATTGATTCTATTCTTGACCATGGCGCTGTAAGAGTTGGTGTACTTATTGAAAATGAGGATGAAGATTTTAATACCCTTATTTCAAGAGTTATTGAGTCTATAAATGGTGATGTAGAATACATTAAGGCTGAGGAGATGGAACTTGAGGCAGGCAGGGTTGTTGCTCTTGACCTTTTAATAGAACCTCCCAGCAGTGTGTTTGATATGGTGCTGAGACATGTGCCAATGGTTATAAAAATTATGGAGCCTGAAAACATAACTCTGAGTATGCTGGATATCCAGGATATAAGTACAAATGTTGCTGAAGTGATAAATGATGTTATGATTCAAAATGCAGTTAAGTGATTGAAGTCAATCATCCACGGCTAAAGCATGTGGACTTGTTCCGTGAGGAATAATTGTAACTAGTTTATTAGGAGGCATTAAAACATGCAAAAGTTATTGGTAGAGTTCAAGAACGCATCAGGAAATGTTCATCAAGCCCCCTGCTCTGTAAGTGGTAGAGTGTTAAACAGAGAGAAAAGTCTCAGTGCGCCTCACATAGTACTGGCTGATAACAGCTCTGATGAAGACCAACACTCTGATAAGAGTGAGCAGGACTTGAGAGTTTCTGTCATAAATATGCAAAACCAACTGATACCTGATAGTGCTAAGAACAGTGAGCAGGTTAAAATACCTGCTGGTTTGGATTGGATTAATACTCTTTTTCTTTTATACCATTCTAAAAAAGGTGAGATAGGGCAATTCCTCCTATCCTTGAAGGAGGTTGGTATCTTTGCCTGAATTTGATGAATTAAATGATGTTATAACTGGGTTAATGAAGAATATTGATGATGTCAGAGGGAAGGGAGAAGAAGAGGCAAAGATTAGAACTAAGTTGGGTTTTGCCTATGCTATCAGCGGAGAGATAGAAAAGGCAGAGAAGGAATACAGTAAGGCTTTTGAAATCTACAGAAAGCTGAGAAATGACTCAGGGAAGGCGACCTGCTATGGTAACCTTGGAGTTATATATGGAATGAAAGAGGACTTTGAAAAGGCTCTGGAATATTACAATAAAGCTCTTGAATTACATGAGAAGCTGGGACTTAGAAAGGAAGCAGCCCAGGATTATATCAATATGTCTCTTGTAAATAAAAGTATAAATAATCTTGAGGAAGCAGAAAAACGTCTAAAAAGTGCCCTTGATATTATACTTGAGGTAGAGGATAAGGAAAAACTGGCATCAGTATATTCTCTCTTGGGTACGCTAAAATTTGACATGGAAAAATTTGATAAGTCAGCTATATATTTCAATAAGGCTGAGGATATCTATGATGAAATAGAGGATAATGAAGACTATGCTCTTGGAGCCATTAATCTTGCATCTGCTCTTCAGGCACAGACAAAGCTTGAGGAGGCAGAGAAAAGTTATATTAAAGCCTTTAATATGCTAAAAAAACTCAATAGTGCTGAGTTTTCAAAGGCTGCTCTGGGGCTTTTTGAAATTTATATAATATATGCGATTTCTGACTACAATCACAACAAGAATTATAAGGAGAAGATGAAACAGGCCTATGATTTTCTAAAAGATGTTGGTACCCAAGAAGCTCTTGAAGGTATAATAAAGAATTTCAATGGCCTCCTTAAAGTAAATCCTGGTTTTGTTGAGGTGGCAGTAAAAGAGTCAATTTATCTGGGTGATGGAGCTCTGGAAACTCTCAGGCCTCTTGAGATAGCCGCACAGAAAATTGAAAAAGGTGAAACCTCTCTGGAAGATGTTAACATGGAATACAGAGATGTGGTGGGTAGCATACTTGAAAGGATTAAGCATTCTTCCCCTTTATCATCTCATAAAACTGGCTGAAACTTATTTCTTTTCCTGAAGTTTCTTTAAGTACATATTTTTCATCATCTACTTTCCCTTTTAGATAATCAACAAGGAAGACTATTCGGCTGCTTTTTCTAAGTTCTTCATCATTCTTGCTTTTTATAAGTCCTCTGAGTTCAAAAAGAAATCTAGGTGTTTCTATTTCTGAATCAAAGCAGTTTCTGCACAGCACTCTGCCTGTTCTCAGTCTGTGATAAATATCCCTGACTATCTCCTTACCACAGAAACTGCATTCAATCGTCAGATTTTTGGACATATTTTTCGACCTCCTCTACTATCTTCCAGAAAATCTCTGCTGCTACAGAAGTATTATCTGTGACGAATGGTATGCCTTCTTCACTGAGCTTGCCCACTGTTGCCTCTATAGGTAATCTTCCCAGCAATTTCAGTCTGTACTTCTTTAAAAATCTGTCTACCTCTCGGAAAAATCTCTTCCTTAGTGCCACAGCTCCTGCAGATATGATAACTCATATTCTCTATAAGACCTATCAGAGGCACTTCCATCTTGTTCAGAAGTTCAACACTTTTTGTAGCGTCCATGAGAGCAATATTCTGGGGTGTGGTTACAACAATGGCACCTGTTATTTCAGGAAGTACCTGCATAACAGTTAATATCCCATCTCCTATGCCGGGGGGCAGGTCTATTATGAGATAATCGAGATTTCCCCATACTACATCTCTGAGGAAGTTTACTATAGCTTTTATTACCATTGGACCGCGCCATGCGACAGAACCCGAGAAGTAATCAAGCAGAGGTTCCATGGAGATTAACTTCACATTATAAGCTTCAAGAGGATAGATTCTGTCATCAAGAACCTCGGGTTTAGCAGCGTTTAGCCCGAAAAATCGGGTAATATTTGGTCCAGTTATATCTGCATCAATAAGACCAACTTTGGAATCTCTTGCTGCAAGAGCATAGGCAAGACTTGCCGAGATTGTGCTTTTACCAACCCCACCTTTTCCACCTACAACAATAATCACCTTCTTTACTCTTGCCATATTTTCAATTATCATACTCTGAAAATCGCTTCTATCTTCCATGACAGAGCAAAAAGAAGTTAACAAAGTAACCCTAATTAAAATCAGACAAAATAAAAATCAGATTAAAAATATTAAAAGAAAAATAGATGGTTTTTACACCATCTTGAAGTTTGTACCCTTTCTATATGTTTCAACACTGAAAATCCAGTCATCAATGCTCTTGTCACTGAATGGGATGTCAGTTATTTGGAAGAATTTTTCCCAGCCGATGCGCTCTATCCACTCACCAACTCTCTCATCTTCTTCAGCATTGGCTTTGTAGATATCCACAATCTTCCTGACAACCTTAACAACATTTTCCCAATGTGGTGGTTCATTTGGCATGAATGGTATTATCAGGCGTGCAAGAAGTGGTCCTTTCCTTGTATTGGACACCTTACCACCAACCCATATACTCACACCATCATACTCAGGGTTATGTATTGGCATACCTTCACACAGACTATAGCAGATACCACAGTACATACACTTCTCTTCATCAATAACAACAGTCTTTAAATTGCCTCTCTTTGGTTTTATTGCATATTTTGGGCATGACTTGATCAAGTTGGGCACAGAGCAGAACTTCTCGACTATCTCATCAATCACAGTTGGTACTTTTCTGTGCATACCAATTATGGCTATATCACTGGCATGTGTTGCTCCGCACATGTTAATGCAACCTGAAACAGCCATCTTTATTCTCTCAGGGAAAGCATTGTTGTCCTTAAACTCATCATAGAACTCTTCATAGAGAGCTTTTGTTATTGAAGGAGAGTCTGTAGCTGGAGTATGGCAGTGAGTCCAGCCTACACACTGAATTATTGCCTTCAGGCTGTGATCAGTGCCTCCAACTGGGAAACCCATTGCCTCAACGTCTTTTATAACACTGTCGACATCTTTGGCTTTGGGTACTATAAAGCTCACATTGTGTCTTGAGGTGAACTTTATGTAGCCTTCGCAATACTTTTCAGCTATATCGCAGAGTTTGTTTACAGTTTCTGCTGCAACATACTTTGGTATAGCTGCTCTTACAGTATAGGCTTCATCTCCGCTCTCTGCCACATGCTTTATCACACCACCCTTTATATGCTCGTGGTATTTCCACTTACCATAATTTTTCTTGGACACAGGCGGTAAAAACTCCTTATAATCCGGTGGTCCAAAATCCAGTTCATCAAGACTTAGTACCATTTTACTCTACCTCCCCTGGCCAATAGAACCAGAAGGGATTTGCCCTTGGTCTTGTTATCATCTGGGGTACAGGGTCTATTCCCAGTTCTTTACCTACTTCAAATAAGAATTTACCAAAACCAATTCTGTATATAGCTTCGCCAACTCTTTCCTTTGGATTCCCTATTTCATCCCACCAATCCTGGATGCCTACTATTATTTCAATCAGTCTGGTGTATGGTGCTTCAACCTTTATGAATGGTATGAGTGTCCAGCCCAGAAAAGCGCCTATTCTACCTCTTGCTCTGGCGCCTATGAGGATTGTTGCTCCCTTATCATCACCGGGTCTGAGTGCTTTGGAAAACTCATTAATGCAGTACATGCATCTTGTACAATTTCCCATATCTATATCAAGTTTCTCATTCTCGTAGCTCATACAGCTTGTAGGACACTTGTTGACTACCTTCAGAATCTTCTCTTCTGGATACTCCTTCAGAATATTCTGGTCTATCTTGATAGCATCTCTGAAGTTGCCGATTATAGCAAAGTCACTCCTTGCAGTTGCAGCCACGCAATCATTTGGACACCCTGGGATCTTGATTTTCCATTTATATGGAAATCTTGGACGATGAATATCTTCTATAAAGCGCATTGTTAAGGCTTGGTAGAGATCAAGAGTATCGATATTGCTGTATTCACAAATAGCAGGACCTCCACAGGCTGCAAGCGTTCTCACATCACCGCCACTTCCACCGAAGTCATAGTGAAGCTTCGCCAGCTCCTCAAAAGCAGGCTCTATATTTTCTGTCTCAATACCAACAAGCTGCAGACTTCCAGTAGCACCGTGGAAGTTAATAAGTCCGTTTCCATATTTTGTCCAGACATCTACAACCTTTCTAAGTGATTCTGTTTTGTAGAACCAGCCTGCAGGCTCGAGCATTCTGAATACATGGGAACTTCCAAGAATTTCTGGCATGTCTGAAAGTCTTCCTATTACCCCTGCATCATAACCAGGGTAGCCCACCATTCCGCCGTGTTTGAAGTGGGTCTTTTTATCTTCTAAAGCTTTATTGTAAATTTCCACTAAACCAGTGTAGCCAGCTTTTTTCCATTCAGTAACATAGCTAGGCCACTTCCCCTTTTCAAGTTCTTCAACTGGCCTTGTCATAAGCATACCTCCTATATTCCAAACTGTATATCTTTAATATATAAAATTTTTGTTTTCTAATCGGTGTTGCACCAGTATAATATACCATAGCTAAGTTACGATATCGTGAGCGGGAAAGCCCACGAACTTTAGAGGCTGTCCGACAATTACTCTCAGTAATAAAAAGACTGCTTATTTTAGACAATAAAGGCTAAATTTAGCTTATTTCCCGTAGTATTTTTGATTACGGGACAGCCTCTTTAGTCGTGGGAATATGTCAGAGTATACCATTAATTTAAAATTAAAAAAAGATTGAATATTTACCAAAAGTGTTAAGGAAATTTAAACAAAAGAGGACTTATTCACATGTAATTGCTTGGACTGGACAGGCTTCTGCAATTTCATCGCAGGTTGCACAGTCATCACATATCACCTGACTTTTATCGTCCACTAATTTAAAACAATCTGGGTCCATACTTTCACATGTTCCACATCCAATACATGCTTCCTGATCAACAACTGGTCTTGCCATATCTAAATCACCTCACTAACTTTTTGCTCTCTCTTAGAAGGTATTAGTATTTAAAGGTTACTATTTTAAGAGATTAAAAAATCATTTTATTTTTCTTTTTGTCTTGCCTGATTATACTTTCCTTTACTCTTGCAGTTCATATCTATACAGCTTATAATTCTTCTATTGCCAAAAGATATGCTTACCATGGGTAACCCACATGTGCTGCAGAGTTTATCAGTAGGATAAACATTTTTTTTCTGAGGGAGAGGGAAGGATGTTTTACACTTTGGGTAGTTTGAACATCCTATAAATTGTTTTCCTGAAGCTTTTGAACGGATTATTCTCAAATTGCTCCCACAGTTAGGACATTTACCTATAATTTTCATCTCTCTGTCTTTTTCGATGAATCCTGCAGCAATACTCTTACCAATACTTTCTTCTTTTTCTCTGAAAATTTTCAGAGTTTTTATTAATTCTTCCTTTGCTTCTTCGATAGTTTCCTCTTTCTTTGCCTCACCACGCTGAATTTTCTCTAGTTTTTCTTCAAAGTATTTTGTGAGATTTTCATCAATAATCTTTGGGATATTTTTCTCTAGAGCCTCTATGACGCGCATACCAAGAGGAGTAACTTTTATAGAAACTCCTTTTATATATTCCCTTCTGTATAATGTATCCACAATCTCAGCCCTTGTAGCCTTTGTGCCGAGTCTTAGAGCTTCAAGTTCTCTGACAAGTGAGGCAGGGTTGTACCTTCTTGGTGGCGAGGTCTCCTTCTTATCACCTGCGATTTTTAATATCTTAAATATATCTTCTTCATTAATTTCAGGTAGTTGAATTTCTTCCAGCTTCAGGTAGGGATAAAATTCACTCCAGCCCCTTTCAAGAGTTCTTGAAGCAGAGAATCTGAAATCTTCATCTTTGATTTCTACTTTAACATTAATGTTCTCTCTCTGCATGCTATCACCAAAGGTTGCAAGGTAGCGATATGTTATAAGCTCATATATCTTTTCAGCCCTTGATTCCAGCTTCTTTGGAGTCTGGCCTGTTGGAAATATTGCTGGATGTGCAGGGTCATCCTTTTTTCCCTGTCTTGGATATAACCTTTCCTTTTTGAGAAGCTTTTTTGACGCCTCCGCAAATTTTGCGTTTTTGCCAAGAGCTTCTATAATTCTTCTATAACCAATGGCTGGAGGAAGTTTTTGAGAGGAGGTTCTGGGATATGAAATGCAACCTTCTTCATATAGGCTCTGAGCTATATCCTGAACCTGTTTTGGAGTTAATCTGAAGGCTTTATAGGCTTCAGACTGAAGTGTGCCCAAATCAAAAGGTACAGGTGGAGGTATTATACTCTCTTTCCTTGTTACGCTCCTGATTATCCCCTCTTTCTCATCTTTGATTTTATTTAATATCTCTTTAGCCTTTTGGATGTCAAAAATTCTACCAAGAACATGCTCTGCTCTTATCTTTTTTCTTGAAACTTTGAGGTCGGCATAGACTTTAATATAAGGTTCAGGCTTGAAGCTGGATATCTCCCTCTCTCTTCTCACAAGTATAGCCAAAGCAGGTGTTTGAACTCTACCAGCGCTGAAGACTGCATAGCGTTTTAAGCCCTTTTTAGCAGCTTCGGTTAAAGCTCTTGAGATGTTTATACCCCAGTACCAGTCAAGGATATGTCTTGTTTCTCCGGCTTCAACAAGATTGTAGTCAACTTCAGAAAGCTCGGAGTAAGCCTTCCTCAAATCAAGAGTGGTGAGGGTGGAAAAACGCATTCTCTTTATTTTATCTTTATTTATTGTCTTATCGCCAAGAACGGCATATTTGAGTGCATTGTATCCAAGTAGTTCGCCTTCGATATCATAATCAGTGGCGATTATAAATACGTCTGTTTCTTTTCCGAGTTTCTTCAGGAGATTTACATACTGTTTTATGTAGCTCTTGCCCTTTCCAATTTCATATAGAGGTGCCCATTCTATATTGAATGTAGGGTAGTCTCTTGAGGATTTCTTTTCCTTCAGTGAATAGAGATGACCTGCTGCACTGGCAATTACAATATCCTTATCGTTGCTTGAAAGCTCATAGTAATTAGCTCTGCCATGACGCTTTTTCTTGTAGTCTTTTGACAGTGCAAAAGCTATCTTCTGACCTACTTTTGGTTTCTCAGCTATAATCAGAATTTTCATCGGGAGAATTTTGAGATAGTAACATTAGCTAAATATTCTGGTTATTTATTTCTGTGAAGTCAACCCTTTAGAGAGTATATCAATAATTCTGGACTTCTCTCTGGGAATAAAAACAGTCTTCTGTCTGGACTTTTTTCCATTTACTATTTCCACTCTGCACTCAAAGATCTCTGAAAGGTATTCTTCGAGCTCTTTGTTGGCTTTGTTATCCTTTGCTTCGACTTTTATTTTAATCTCAATTCTTCCACGCCAGCTATTGAAGCCTGAAAGCTCGTTCCTTCTAACTCCAGGTTGGACGATAATCTCAAGAAGGCAGCCATTGGAAGTAATCTTAATAGAATTTTCTAGTTTCATTTTTTTTCATTTCTGTTTCTGTAATATTCTCTGAAGAATTTATCAAAACCTATGAGTAGAAGACCAAGAGCCTCTTCATGCTCTGTCTTTTTTATATTAATATGGTAATGCCTAACCGGGTTTTTTTCATAATCAATGAAGCATTCCTGACACTGATATGTCTCCTCAAGGAACTTCTTCACCCATATGAGGAACTCATGAAGAACAAGAATTTCATCTTTGTACATCCTACCATAATGTTATGAATCTACCATAAATATATTTCTCTGGACTTCTGGCAATGTTGTAGATACTGGAGGATTGATATGAACTAGGTCATGCTTCTCATATTGAGAGCTTATGCTTTGTCAGTTACAATACCTTCAATTTCCATTCGATGGCATAGAAGCTACTGGTGTGTATTAATTTAATTATAGACTCATTTTGTAAAGGTATGTAATCACTTAAGATTACTTTATATTTAATATTCATAAGCTTTAAATATCAATGTAATGGAGTACGCTAATATATAACACTAGGAGGTGTAATATGTTAAAGAAAATAATAGCTATATCGATACTGTTCGTTGTTCTGTTAAGTGCAGGTTGTACAACTGCTCCGAAACAAGTAAAAACTACAAAAACAGCTGCCAGTACTGTTCAAAAAACATCAACAACCACAAGTAGTCCTGCTGTGTCTACCAATTCTGGTATCACAGTAATTGCCGCAGGGTCTTTGGGATATGCGTTAAAAGACCTTGGTCAGAAGTGGCGTGAGGTATATCCTAATACCCCAATTCTACCAGGCGGAGGAATCTTTATGGGTAGTATTAAAGGTGGAAAGCAGATTGGTGTGCTGCACAGACAATATGATGTTTATGCATCTGCGGCTTCCAGTGTAATACCTCAGGTTCTAGCCCCAAAATATGCATCGTGGATGATAGTATTTGCAACTAATCAGGTCTCTGTCTTGTATTCACAGAGTTCTAAAGCACCTATAACCATAGAAGGTAAAACTTATCCCGTAAGTGATATCAATAATCAAAATTGGTGGAAGTTTGTAACAGCGCCTGGAGTGACAATAGGTGTCAGTAATGGCAGTCTAGACCCAGCGGGATTTCAGGCAATACAGGCTATGAAACTTGCAGGAATATATCTGGTACAGCATGACAATACTGCATACAATGCATGGTTCCACAAAGAACTTAATTATCCTGTAAATGACACTAATGCAATATTTCAGGCAATATGGATACACAAAACTAAAACAGGATATCTCAGGCCTGTGGGCATAGAAGCGAGCCTTGATGCAATGATAAAGACAGGAGCGCCATATTTCGGGATTTCTTACAGAAGTCTTGCAAAGTCTTACGGATTGGGATATATACAGTTGCCATGGCAGGTAAATCTTGGCTATACAAATGAATCTGCAATTCGCTATTATTCACAGATTAATAGCAGTGGTGCCCCCATGGGATTAAGTGGTTCGAGTAGTGAAGCAGCACAGTCTGGAGCACCGATATTTTACGCAGTGACCATTCCTACAAACGCCCCTAATAAAGTATTGGCAAAGAATTATATCATGTTGCTATTAGGGCCTATCGGACAGCAGGTACTGAAAGATACATATTTTAAGCCACTTTCTAAACCTTACTTTGTACCGTTCAACTCCAAGGTCACACTTCCATCCGGTCTGTCTCCATATACTCAGAAGTTGCCAGCGCGGTTACAGTCAGGACCAGGCTATAAAGCAATGATGGGATCATAAGATCCTTCTATATTTTTTTATTTTTATTTTTATATTATCTCCATTTATACTGAACTTTGCATTGGATTTTATCTTGATTAAATTTTCAAAAAGTAGGCCAGTGATCATCAGGCTTTTTTCTAGTTTTATTACCTGCTGGATTTCTACTGGTATTCCATCTACTCCATTGCCTTTGTCTATAAGCAGTATAACATCTTCAGGAGTAAATGCGACTGTGGTGTCTTCTGGCAGGTTTAGATATCTATTCAACTCTCTACAATTAACCACATTTTCAATACCCAAAAACTTAGCTATAAACTCATTTTTTGGGGCATTAATAAGGTCATCGAATTTACCCACCTGTTCCAATGTTCCATGCTGCAGTATTCCCACGCGGTCTCCCAGTTCAATCGCTTCTATACGATTATGAGTTACGTGGATTGTGGGAATGCCATATTCATCATGAATCCGTTTCAGTTCGTAGATAAACCTGTCTTTCAAATTTTGATCAAGTCCACTGAATGGTTCGTCTAATAATAGCAGTTTTGGAGAGGTTGCAAGGGCACGAGCCAGTGCAACTTTTCGTTTCTCGCCACCGCTCAGCACCTCAGGTCGTTTCTGCAATAAATCTTTAAGTTCAAGAGTTTTTATCAGGCGCTTGAGCTGTTGATATGCATCGTGGTGTGAGACACCATGGACTCTCAATCCAAATGTAAGGTTATCTATTACTTTCATGTTATCGAATAGCGCGTAATCTTGAGGTACATATCCTATTTCACGGCATTCAGGTCTTTCATGCGTGATATCCCTGCCATTCAGCATAATTTCACCAGATTCAGGACTATAAGCGCCTGCTATTATATCTAACAACAGGCTCTTTCCAGATCCGGTTGGTCCTAAAAGTACAAAATATTCATGGTCATGGAGATGTAATGTTATCCTATTAATGGTGAGTGAAGGTACCTCGAGAAGCAAATTTTTAATATCAATCATCTTTCTACACCTGGCATATAAAATATTTTTTGATACTGTATCACTTTAAGCACTATCAATATTATCAGGGAGATAATAATAAGCACTGCAGATAATCCTACTGCACCTTTCATACCTGTCGATACAAACTGGTTATATACTTCGATACCTGCAATCTGGTGATACGTGGGTATTACGTACGGGGCAACAATCATGATAGCTGCCACTTCACTCATTGCACGACCCCAGCTTAATATACCGCCAGTAAGTATGCTTCTTGAGATTTGAGGAATGATAATCATTCTTACTACCTGCCATTGCGATGCACCGAGTGTTCTGGCAACAAGCTCAATTCTTGGATGTACGCTCTTTATCGCTTCTTCCATGGTCTTTATTGCATACGTGCCACTTACGAACATATATGCCATCACTATTGCAAGCATGCTGTAGCCAAATGATAATCCGAAACGACTCAATAGCGGTCCAGCAGGTTCACTCTTCGCAAATACTAATAATAGTGCAATTCCTACAACAGTGTGTGGAATCATTATGGGTAACTCCACAATAGCGTCTATCATTTTCTTGCCTATAAACTGGTACCTTGCAAGAATATATGCAAGTGGAAAACCGAATATTACCACTATTACTGTAGACACTGTAGCAGCTAATAAAGTAATCTTAATCCCTTCAAGATTTACAGGAGAAAGAAATTGAGAAAGTAAATATCTCGGTGAGTCATATAATAACAATCTTAGAATTGGTACTATGAAAAACAGTATAAAGAGAATGGATGTGGTCCAAACAATAATATTAAATGATATGCTTCCTGATATAGTTTTAGGTGTCTTTTTATTACTATGCATATTGATATGTTGTACAATTTCTATACTTAAACTTTCGTCTTTTACAAGGATATGTAAACCATTTTGGTTACATAGAAGTGAAAATTCATAAACTTTAGATATACAATGTATTAGAACCTCGCTTACATCAGACTGTATGAAAACAACAAATTTTATGAATTTCCTATACCATTTCTTGATTACATGGGCAGATTTGGTTCATTTTTATGTGAACATGAGTTTTTACACCATATGACGTAGCGTAGAACCACACGACTTTAGTCGTGGGAGTATGTCAGCATTATTCTTGCAACACACAAGCAGGAAGAGACATTTAGCGTGAGTGGTAGAATAGCTGTGTTCAATGAGGGTAATCTGGAGCAGGTTTCAGGGGTTGAAGAAATCTTCCATTTTTCAGAGATAAAATTTGCTGCAGAGTTCACAGGTATGTGCAACATTTTCTATGGTAAAGTTAAGGGTAAAGAGAGCAGGGAAACAATAGTTGAAGTGGTGGGAGAGTCTTTATCTTTACCCTTTGAAGTCTCAGGCTCCGAAGTGTCTTTGGAATAAGGCCAGAGGAGGTTATGTTTCTGAGATAGGATGTACCGGTAAATACAATCCACAGAAATATATTTAATGGAATAATTATAGACATTAACCCAAAAAACAGTGCTCTAAAAAGATTCACTCTGGACACAGAAAAAATTAGAGTTTTAGCGGACCTGCCAAATCATGCTATTGAAAAAATGCAGTTCAGAAAGGGAAAGAAGGTTATGTTTTCGCTCAAGCTTTCCTCAATCAGGAGATTAATTTGATGGAAGACTATGGATTTCTAACTAAACGTCAGATGGAAGTTCTCGGGTTCAGAGCTCAGGGCTACAGTCAGGGAGAGATTGCCAAGCTTCTAGGTACAAGCAGGGAGAATATAACAATAATAGATAAGAGAGCAAGAGAAAAAGTTAAGAAGGCAAGGACTACTATAAAAATATTTGAAAGCCTTGAACCTGTCGAGATAACTATACCGATTTCTATAAATCTTTTCAGTGCGCCTCAGGTTATTTTTCATGCGGCAGACAGACATGAGATTAGAGTAAGGTATAATTCCACAACAGTTATAGGGATACTGAGAAGGAAAGCTGGAAATTGTATCGTAGGCAATTCAGTTGTGGAGCCTATAAAAATAAAAATCCTTAGAAGTGGTCATATTGTCGTTTAGACCAGAGTATCTCTATAATATCCTTCAATATCTCTATAGCAGACTTGTTTTGCAGGCTGGATGTTCTTTTAAGATATGCTCTGCCAGTTCTTCTCCAGAGTTAAACTCCTTACTGCATATATGACACTTAAATTCGTATTTTTCTGTCATATTCAACCCTGGAGCTTTATTATAGCTTCGGCAAGATCTCCGTTGCTCTCTTCAAGAGCTTTTTTTGCCTCTTCTGGAGTTACATTAGTCTGCTCTGCAACAAGCTTTATATCATCTTCAGAAATAGAGCTTCTTACTGTTTCCTTGCCAATAATCTGGTAGGTTGTCTGACCCATGGCTTTAACAACACTCACCTGAGGGTCTGAAATAACTATCTCACTGTCTTCAAGCTTTATTATTACCTCTTTAACATCAATTTCTTCCATTTCCATTCCCATCTGTTTCATCATCTTTTTCATTTGCTTGGGATTTACTTTTCCTGGAAACATAATCTCACCAAAACAATTTCAGACGCTACCCTTAAAAACATTCCGCTTCATTTCTTTCTGAAATATAACTTAAAAGTTCCCTGCTCTTTTATATATCCAAGGAGAATACATTCTGTATTCTGCAGAATTCTTGGTACAGTTTCTGCAGAAGCTGGATTTGTCAATATTACCTCTGCTACCTCACCTGATTTCAGGTGAATAGCAGCTTTCTTAACTTCAAGCTGGGGTCTTGGACAGACCATGCCAGAGCAGTCAACAACAGTATCAACTGTTATTCTACCTACTTTTGGGATTTCAACTTCACTCATTTTCCATCCTCCTTGGTTTTTACATAGAATTTTAACCTCAATATTCTATGTTTTAGATGCTGAAACAAAAAGATATTTATATTAAAAACCTGATGTAGGCTTATGGATAGAGCAGCTACTGGTGTGAGAGGTCTCGATGATGTGCTTCATGGAGGATTTCCTTTTCCCAGTGTTGTTCTTATAGCTGGTGAACCTGGAGCTGGTAAGACTACCCTCTGCATGCAGACTCTCTTTGAAGGTGCAAGACGCGGTGAATCAGGACTTTATATAACAGCCATCTCAGAACCTGTTGACCAAATTCATAGATATATGGCAGGCTACAGGTTTTATGACCGCTCTCTTGTGGAAGAAGGTCTGATAAAGTTTCTGGATATATCATCACTGCTGCTCAAAGAGGAGCATGAGGGAGGTGGAGCTAAGGCTGCCCTGGATTTTGCTATGGATTTTATAAGGAAGAGTGGGGCCAGAAGAGTGGTAATAGATAGTATAACTCCTTTTTCCTTTACATTTGCGGAACCTAGAGGTTACAGGAGATTCCTCCATGAACTTTTTATTATGCTAAAAGCCATGGAAACCTTAACACTTCTTGTTGCAGAATTCTCTCCTGATGAAACCACCAATCCAGAGAATTACATGGCTGATGGCGTTATATTTCTGTACCTCCAGAAAACGGAGGTGGTGGATATTTTTAAGCCTGCAATCCAGATAAGGAAGATGAAGGGAACAGAGCATACAAAGGATATTCTTCGCCTGGGTTTTACAAGAGAAGGTCTAAGGATACTGTAGCCATGGAATATGAAGAATGGAGAAAATTTTACATAAAAATTCTTAAAGATTTCGGATTTTCAGAAGAGGAGGATTTGAAGGCAGGTATATTATTGAAAAATTTTCTTGAAAGTCAGCAGAGAAGTGGCTGTAAAGAACTCGAGAAGTTAATAAAAAGTAAAAGAGTGAATATCTTCGGTGCAGGGATTGGTCTGGAGAGACTGAAAGAGATTCCAGAAGGAACAAATATAGCATGTGATGGTGCAACAACTTTCCTAATGGAGAGAGGGATAAAGCCTGAAATAATTGTGACTGATCTTGACGGTAAAGTTGAAGACCAGATTGAAGCATCTGAAAATGGAAGTCTGGTTGTAATTCATGCTCATGGTGATAATATTTCTTCACTGAAGAAATTTTTGCCAAGATTTAGGAAGGTAATTCCAACCATGCAAGCTGAACCGGTGGAGGGAGTTTATAACTTTGGAGGATTTACAGATGGTGATAGGGCAGTGGCTCTTGCATGCCATTTCGGAGCCGGAGAGATTATGTTATATGGCTTTGATTTTAAGGGAGCTATAGGAAGATATTCTTTTACATTAGATATTAAAAAGAAAAGAAAGAAACTTTTATGGGCTGAAAGAATAATAGGTTATCTTGTTAATAATGGAGAAAAAATAAGGTGGTATGATGGTTGATTACATTGTCATAGCTAACAGAGGGCAGTACAATCATAGAATTTACAGGAGAGTGAAGTATCTGGGTGAAGATGTTAAAATGGTACAGAACACCATTACACCTGAGGATATCGAGAAGGAAGAACCGGAGGGTATAATCATTGGTGGTGGCCCATACCTTGATGAAGTTGGTAATACTCCTGAAATATTAAAAAAATTTTATAAAGAAGTTCCGATTCTGGGTATATGTCTGGGCCTGCAGTTCATTGTAAAAGAATTTGGAGGAACTATTAAAGAGGCTGATGTCGGCGAGTATGCAGAGGCTGAAATTATTGTAGACGAGGAAAATGAAATCCTTAAAGGTTTATCTCCCGGTTTTAAAGCCTGGGTGTCCCACATGGATGAAGTAAAGAGACTTCCAGAAAATTTTAGACCTCTTGCTCATTCAGCCACATGTGAAATTGAAGCTGCAGCTCATAATAAGTACCCTGTTTATGGAGTGCAGTTCCATCCTGAAGTCGAGCATACACCCAGAGGTGAGGAAATATTTAAAAATTTCATTGAACTATGTAAAAGAATTTAAATATAATTGTAATATACTTCAGATAAATGGTTAAAAATACCGGAAGTTTAAAATATTTTTAAACAAAGTTACGATATCGTGAGCGGGAAAGCCCCCTATCTTTTTTCCCTAGTTGTGGGATGAAAGCGAACCATAGTTAATTGTTAGCGAAATACTAGTATATAAGTGCCACCCACATATCTTAAGTCATTCAGGTATTCCATGAACAGTTGGTCGTTCTATCAGCTTCGACAGATGATAGAATACAAGGCTAAACTGCTCGGAATACTTATTATTGTCTATATTGATTCACAATATACCAGTTAAGAATGTTCAAGATGTGGACTGATAGGCAGCAAGAATGGCAAAGTGTTTAAGTGTCCCCATTGTGGTCACGATGCTGACGTAAATGCTACGTTCAATATAGCATTGCGTCAAGGCATAGGTCAATCTGTTGCAGACAGAGATGTAACAGAAGGGAACATTGATATCCCTAAATAGGTAACTCTATGGACGATGGAGACCTTAGAACCCCACGAACTTTAGAGGCTGTTCCGTAATCAAAAATACTACAACAAATAAGCTAAATTTATCCTTTATTGTCTAAAATAAGCAGTCTTTCTATTACTTAGAGTAATTGTCGGACAGCCTCTTTAGTCGTGGGAGTATGTCAGTTCTCAATAAGCCTATACGCAGGGAAGATGCTTTAGAAATATTGACTTGGTCAATAGCCATGTTTGAAAGCATTATAAAATACCTCAATGGCAGTTCACCCAGCATCAACATGCCAGAGAAAGCTGGACGTGAACCTTCAGAACCTCCTTCATCTGAAGAAAGAGAAGCCAGTTGGATAGGGGCACAATATTGGAAAAGTTCAATATGAACGAGCCTGATGAAGATTTTGCAGAACAGTTTCTGGAAGAATATAAAGCAAACGGAACTATTTAAAAGGCAGAATTTGAGGCTGCACTGTTCACAATAAGGTCTGAGCTCATCAAAATAGTCGATGAAAAAAAGGCGAGAAAGATTACACAGAATAAAGTTGATGTCCTTAGGATAAATATTGAGAAGGCAGGTTTTAATGATTTAGAAGAACTTATGAATATAACCTTCAGTGATTTATTTAAAACCATGCTTTGGGATGCAAAAGCAAGAAGAGCAGAAAAAGCTTTGAAAGGTAATATAATGGATATAATCAGATAAGAATTATAGTCTATCTAGTTTTGTCAATTAAGATATTTGTGAGTTCCCATCCTTTTATTTTATGATATCTGCCTTTATCAGCATCCTTCTCTGAGAAAGCTTTCATTTCATCTCTGTTATTACCCAAGCCATATACTGCAAAGGGCACTGCATCAGCAGTATGAGTTCTTACTTCAATTGGTGTTGGGTGATCAGTTACCACAGCTATTCTGAAATTCTCAAGATTATCAAGAAGTCTTCCTATAATCTCTTTATCTATAGCTTCAATAGCCTTTATTTTCATCTCAAGGTTACCTTCATGTCCAGCCTCGTCAGGCGATTCAATATGAATATAACAGTAATCTACCTCTTCAATAATTTTTAGAGCATAATCTGCCTTATTTCCATAGTTTGTGTCATAGTAACCTGTAGCACCTGGTACAGATATAGCTCTCAATCCTGTATAAATCCCAAGTCCCTTGATTAAATCAACTGCTGAGATTACAGCACCCCTGAGGCTGTAGACTTCTTTAAAATCTGGAATTTCGGGTTTTTTTCCCTGTCCCCAGAGCCATATCATATTGGCAGGATTATGTCCAGCTGCCACTCTTTTTCTGTTAACTTCAGATTTTTCAAGGATGTTTTTCGAGTCGAGCATGATTTTATTCAGAAGCTCGGCACTCTCTCCATCCTTTATTAAATTCCTATCAATTCTCTCTCCAGTTATATCATGAGGAGGAACAGCTTTAACATCTGCGCCACAGGAACATATGAAGAGGTTTCTATAACTCACTCCAGCATGGAATTTTCCATGTGTAGTGAGTCTGCTGGTGTTTAACAACCCTATTAACTGCTTTCCCTCCTGGCCTGAGATATGTCCAGCTGTAAAATCCTCAATTCTGCCGTTATGCTCGGTTATAAAGTTACATCTGAAGGCAATTTCTCCTCTGCCAAGAGGAACTCCAGCACTGGCTGCTTCGAGTGGGCCTCTGCCTGTATAATATCTTTCAGGATTATAACCAAGAAGTGATAGATTTGCAACGCCACTCCCTCTGGGCATGCCATTAGGAATTGTGACAAGTTTTCCACCTTTACCTTTACTGGCGATAAAATCCATATTTGGCGTGGAAGCAACTTCTAGAGGAGTTTTACCCTCCAGAACTTTCAGAGGATAATCTGCCATACCATCGCCAACAACCACGACATACTTCATAATAATCTGGGCAAGGAGACCACCCATTTCAATGGGTGGAGGAATGCCCTACCTCACATATTTTAAAATTTGTATAAGAATAATAATTTTTAATCCAATCTAAACCAGTAGGTATTTTAACCTGCTCAGTGTTCCTAACACTACTATCAGGTATTGGTTTTTTATGCATGTTTAACGCAGGAACTCTCAAGTTCTGCCTACACTTGCCAGAGCGTATGTCCTCTTCGGAGCTGTTATTGGCCAGTACTTTGTAGGGTACACTGAGAGTTTCCTCTCTGTTTAATGCTCCATTTACAGAGCAGGGGACTTGAGGAGCATCCCCCGATGTGTTCTCGAACTCTACCAATAACTGCATTCTTAAATACCTCCTAATCAACCTGCTACCCATATCTCTCACAAGACAAGCCACCCATTTTAATGGGTGGTGATTGGCATCTATCTCCTGATTATCCTTTCAAGTTCTTCAATGCTTGGTTCAATCTCTACAGGTTTCTTATAATGGCTGAGAATAGCCTCTGGGTCCTTTAAAGCGTTTCCTGTGGTTATACACACAACTCTTTCACTTTTGTCAATCTCTCCACTTTCAACAAGTTTCTTTAAACCCGCAATACTTGAGGCGCTGGCAGGCTCCACACCTACGCCAATAGTCCTTGCAAGAAGCTTCTGGGCATCAATAATCTCCTCATCGCTGACAGCTTCGGCAGTGCCACTGCTCTCTTTAATTGCCTTAAGAGCCTTTGAAGCATTTACAGGAGCACCAATTCTTATGGCAGTTGCAATAGTTTCAGGGTTTTCAATGGGTTCAATTTTGTCTTTACCTGATTTAACAGCCGTAACCACTGGAGAAGCACCTTCAGCCTGAATTCCAGTCATCTGTGGCATCTCATCTATTAACTCTGTTTCATAAAACTCCTTGAAGCCTTTCCATATAGCTGATATATTGCCGCAATTTCCTACTGGCAGAATAACCCTGTCGGGAGGCTCAAAATCGAGCTGGTCTATAATTTCGTAAGCTTCGCTTTTCTGACCTTCCAGACGCCAGGGATTAATCGAGTTGAGAAGATATATATTAAAAGCTCTGCTTGCCTGCTGTATTAACTTGAAGGCTATGTCAAAATTCCCACGAATTCCTATGACCTTGGCACCGTGTAGTATAGCCTGAGCTAGCTTACCCATGGCTATTTTACCGCTGGGAAGCAGTACATAGCACTTAATCCCCGCTTTTGCTGAATAGGCTGCAAGACTGGCACTTGTATTGCCTGTGGATGCGCATCCAACAGCATTAACTCCGAGTTCAAGAGCTTTTGTAACACCCATGGTCATGCCTCTATCCTTAAATGAGCCGGTTGGATTTGCTCCTTCATTCTTAACATAGAGTTCCTTTATACCAATTCTTTCAGAAATTCTGTCTGCTTTATATAGAGGCGTACCTCCTTCTTCCAGCGAAATAATCTTTGCATGTTTGCTGACTGGCATAAACTCTCTGTAGCGCCATAGGTTAAAGCGCCTCCTTCTGAGCTTTTCTCTTGTAACCTCAATCAAATCCAGGTCAAGATTCACCTCCAGCAGACCACCACAATGGCACCTGTAAATTATCTCACTGCTACTATATTTGGCATCGCATTCAATACATCTAAGTTCAAACATGTTCTCGCCTATTTTCGTCTATATAATAAACCGCTTCATATACATAGATAAAGCACATTGACAAAGTTCCAAAAATAATGTCAGCAATCAGGGCTGAGAAGGATACACCAAAGCTTGGATTTGGAAAGTCACCAGTGAAATTCCCAAGTGCCATGATGTTCTGAAAGTTTGTAAATATATGATAGCCTATAATAATTACTACCGGCAGAGCAAGAAACGCTGAAGTTAAAAATTTCATCACAGATAGACCAATCACAGATAAAAGCCTACTTCTGGAGAAACCAAAGCTCCTTTTAAAGGAATTCACAGGGCCAAGCGAGTCAATTACAATGGCTGTACTATAGAACTGAAGCATAATAATAAAGATTGTAATAATAACTGACCAAATTGAAATGAATATAAACATAGAACCAACAACAAAAGCGGTACTATGGATTACAAATTCTGAAATGGAAGATATAATCGCAATTCCTATAATCATGGTGATAATAGAAGTAAAAATAATTAGAATCATTATTATGCTAGATATAAGTAGGTTAACATAATTTCTTTTCCCATCCTTAAGAAGAACATTATAAGAAATGTCTTCGCCATTTTTAATCCTCTTAATCGCACCAATAGTTGCTCCTGCCACCAGAGGTATAAGAAACCATACAAATAAATTGTAGATTAATACAAAAATCGGGGATATGGTGGAAATTTTCATTCCGAAGACATCAAAGACAAAAACAGGCGCCATTAGTATTACAAGCAGTAGAGAAGGAAAAAGAAGAACAGGTTTTTTTGCAAGAATTTTCCAGCCTTCGAAGTATGAATCAAGAGCACTCATGGATGATATTTTGCCTATGAGGTATATAAAGATTGAGTTATTGGAATTTCATAATAATCTGGGGCAAGGAGACCACCCATTTGAATGGGTGGTGATTGACCAACCTGTTTTTATGAATCCCATAATATCAATTGGAACCTTCAGGGAGTATTATGTATAAAAATCATGATATAAGTGTGGGAAGAATAAAACCCAAATCTTTCTTAATCATATCCGCAATATCTGCATAAACTCTCTTTTCAGAGTTCCCTATAACAATAATTTTATGCCCTTCAGATTCAATGGGAAAAATAAATTTGAAGCTGCTTCCATAGAACTCCGCAAAGTTATTATCATTATTAAAAATCTGTTCGGCAAGAGAAACTGCTTGTGCTGCCATCTCCTCTGGCTTTTCAGCACTTGAAAGTATAACAAGCCCTTCAGCACTGGCAAGAGTGAGATTTGATAACTTGTACTTATCTGTCATGGTTTTTATAAATTCTTTAGAATCTTTTATTTCACTCAGGTCAATATCTCTGGGGCTATAGGTGGCCTTAACAGGAACTTTTTTTTCAACAATCTTCTCAACTACTCGTCCAATTTTCTTTTCGATGATTATAGGTTTGAATCTTGCAATAACTTCTAGGTTTCCGGAGGAAAAAATTTTCTCCTCTTTCATCTTGCATTTTTCTTTATATTTCTTAGCTTTTTTCAATTTTATAGATTTCCTTCTATAAATATAGGCTAATATTATAACTATAGCGACAAGAATCAGGATAATGGCAAATAAAAACGATACTAGAGACAAACCCAACATTTTTAATGTTTTATTTGTCCAGAAATTAATGTATGTAATCTGTTTACCAAGAAAACTCAGTATAGAATACATAAGAGCCATATATGTATTTTTATTCACTACACTATAAAAGTTTCCCCAGTGCACTATTCACTCTGTCTTTTACTATCTCTGCAAGTCTTTCATCCCCGCCAATATTGGCTGTGTAGATAATTTCAACATCTTCAGGAGCTTTAACTATACTGTTATTCTCATCTGTTTTGCCTTCTTTCAATCCCAGAATGACCGGTATATCATCAGTTACATGAAGTCCTGGTAGAAGAAACAGTGGCACGACCACAATTTTCTTAAAGCCCTCCTTTATTGAAGATGTTACGGCTTCATATATACTGGGTTCCCAGTGTTTCATATATGCCACTTTAGTTGGAACTCCAAGCTTCTCACTGACAAGCTTTCCAACCTTTTCATAAACTTCCTTGGTTTCAGGAAGCCTTGAACCATGCCCTACCACAACCACACATATGTTATTCAACAAAATCACCTTCGTTATCACTAAAAGGAAAATGATATACGATATTTATAAATATACCGTTTTGGTTTAGAAATGTTTACATTTGGGGAAACTATCCTGTGGGTTATATGTTTAGAGACTTTTTTTATTTTGAGCAGGATTATTTAAAATCTACTCATACTCCTCCTGTATTTCTCTCACGAGTTTATGAATATTCTTTCCCTTCTCAGTAAGATAGTAATAAACCGGCATATATTTCTCTATATGCACTTCCCTTCTAACCATTCATTTTTTTTCGAGAATCTTTAGATGTCTCGTTGTGGTTGATGGATTACCCAGAATATTTTCAATTTTTCCATACTTCCTCCTTTTTATAGCAATACAATCAAGTATCTTTATCATACCTTTCTTTCCCAGGATTTTGAATATTTCCTCATTCACAGATTATTCAGGTTTATGGTTTGATATATATTAATTTCTATTGTTAGAAAGTAAACACTCAGAACTTTTTGATATAGGAAAAATCCCGATAAAACCAGATAAAAAAATATGTGTGGAAAATTTTATAATTAAGTGCAGAAAGTTATACATGTGATATCATGGCAGAAAAGATAGAATCTTTATTAAAAGAGGAGGGAGTTTATCATCCCAGTGATGATTTCAGGGAAAAAGCTTTGGTGAAGGATGAGAGTATATATTCGGAGGACTATGAGCAGTTCTGGAAAAGGGCGGCTGAAGAGGTTGACTGGTTTGAACCATATTCAGAGCTTCTGGATGATAGTGGAGCACCTTTCTTCAAGTGGTATATTGGTGGTAAGATAAATATTGCCTACAACTGCCTTGATAGACATGTTAATAGTTGGAGAAAGAATAAGGCAGCAATACTCTGGGAAGGTGAGAATGGAGATAGAGTTGTTTTAACATATTATCAACTTTACAGGGAAGTTAATAGGTTTGCGAATGCTCTCAAAGGGCTGGGCGTAAAGAAAGGGGATAGGGTGACAATCTATCTTGGAATGGTACCTGAATTTCCAATTGCCATGTTAGCATGTGCAAAAATAGGAGCGGTACACAGTATTGTATTTGGAGGTTTCAGCGCTCTTGCTTTGAGAGAGAGGATTGAAGATTCTCAGTCAAAGATAGTGATAACTGCAGATGGTAGTTACAGGCGTGGGAAAGTTGTACCATTGAAGGAGAATGTGGATGAATCTCTTGAAGGTATAGATGGTGTTGAGAAGGTTGTAGTTGTAAAAAGGACTGGAAATGAAATAAATTTTGTCGATGGAAGGGATATCTGGTGGAATGACTTTATTGAAGGACAGAGTACAGAGCTTGAGGCTGAGCATCTTGATAGCGAACATCCTCTTTTTATACTTTATACCTCCGGCACAACAGGCAAGCCTAAGGGGGTTGTGCATGTACACGGCGGTTACAATGTGGGCACCACCATAACAACAAAACTTATCTTTGATTTAAAAGATGAGGATGTCTACTGGTGCACGGCAGACATAGGCTGGGTTACTGGGCACAGTTATATTATATATGGGCCTCTGAGTCTTGGAGCTACGACTTTGATGTATGAGGGTGCTCCTGATTACCCCTCACCTGGGCGTTGGTGGGATATTATTGACCGGTATGGTGTGAATGTATTCTATACTGCTCCTACAGCTATAAGATACTTCATGCGCCTTGGAGATGAATATATAAAAAAACATAGCCTTTCCACTCTTCGCCTTTTAGGTACTGTGGGAGAACCAATAAATCCTGAGGCATGGCGCTGGTACTATAGAACTATTGGAAAAGAGAATTGTCCTATAGTTGATACCTGGTGGCAGACTGAGACAGGGATGATATTTATTACGACATTACCTGGGATACTCCCCATGAAGCCAGGTTCAGCCGGTAAGGCTTTTCCTGGAACGGAAGCAGATATTCTTAATGAGAATGGAGAGTCTGTGGGATTAAATGAGGGTGGCTATCTTGTGCTGAAGAAACCATCGCCTTCAATGCTCAGGACAATATATGGTGACCCAGATAGATATGTGAATGTCTACTGGAGTAAATTCAAGGGTTGCTATCTTACTGGCGACGGAGCGAGAAAGGATGAGGATGGCTACTTCTGGATCCTAGGTAGGATAGATGATGTTCTGAATGTCTCAGGCCATAGGATTGGAACTATGGAGCTTGAGAGTGCTTTAGTTGCCCATCCACTGGTGGCTGAGGCTGCTGCTGTTGGAAAACCCCATGAGATTAAAGGGCAGGCTATTGTGGCATTTATTGTAATGAAGGTTGGAGTTATACCCGGAGATGAACTTAGAGAAGAGATAAGGGAGTTTATGGTCAAAGAGATAGGTTCCATAGCAAAGCCTGATGAGATTCATTTTGTGGAGAAGCTTCCAAAAACAAGAAGCGGGAAGATTATGAGGAGGGTGATAAGGGCCATAGCAGAGGGGAGAATTGATGTGGGTGATATCTCAACCCTAGAAGATGAGAGTGCTCTGGATGAAATCAGGAAGAAGTAGCTATGGTATATTAAGGGGAATAAGAGTCTGGAGATACTTATTCTCCTGACTCTAATACTTCTACTTTTATGGAAAATATAGCAGAAGACACACGACTTTAGAGGCTGTCCGACAATTACTCTCAGTAATATTAAGACTGCTTATTTTAGATAATAAAGGCTAAATTTAGCTTATTTCTCACAGTATTTTTGATTACGGGACAGCCTATTTAGTTGTGGGAGTATGTCAGTTTCTTTGTCGAGTTTGCTGGCAGCTATTACATCATCTATTCTCAGAATCATTACTACAACTTTGCTTGTGCTGTCGATGGCCTGGGTTTTGACATTTGTGGGGGTTATAAACCCAACTTCAATCATATTTTCCAGCCTTTTTGTCATAAACTGTATCTACATGATAAAATAATTTAATAACTTAAGGTAATGATTCTACGGTATATTTTTATATGGTCTAATATATTATTTAATCATGGTCTTGGTATCCTCTCCAGGTAAGGTGATATTGTTTGGTGAACATGCTGTTGTTTATGGCTTTCCTGCTCTAGCCAGTGCTATTGACAGAAGGATTTATGTTAAGGCTGAAAAGAACAGTTTAGGGAAGATTGTTATAGCTTCGAAGGGGAAAAAAACTTCTTTTTCCTTTAAAAGTCTTAAAAGGAGAAGGGGCGAGTTCAGGTATATTCTCAGAGCCTTAAAAATAGCCTTTGACACCCTTGGTATGAACTTTGGCGTTTCAATTGAAATAGATTCGAAGATACCCAGAGCTGCAGGATTGGGTTCAAGTGCTGCAATAAGTGTTGCTGTACTTAAGGCTGCTTATTATATAGCAGGAGAAGATATTAAAAAAGGTAAGCTTGCCGCTCTGGGGCATAGAGTTGAGCTGGAGGTACAAGGCTCAGCTTCTCCTACTGACACAGCAACGTCAGCCCTGGGTGGTGTGCTTTTCATACGTTCCGGAAAAGCTATAGAAAAGATTGAAATCAGGCAGGATATTTCATTGATTGTTGGATGTACTGGAATGAAACGGTCAACAAAAGAGCTTGTTGCAAAGGTTAAAACTTTTAAGGAAACATATCCAAATATAGCAGAGCCAATAATTGCAAGTATAGGAGAGATTACCATAGAGGCACGAACTGCTCTGGCAAATGGTGACTACCAGAAGCTTGGAAAGCTTATGCTGGTTAACAATGCGCTTCTCGATGCACTGGGAGTAGGCAATATGGCTTTATCAAGGAGGGTGTATTCTGCCATAAAGGCAGGTGCAGCAGGTGCAAAGCTTACTGGAGCAGGTGGTGGAGGATGTATGATTGCCCTTGCCAGAGAAAACAGAGAACTGGTATTGAAAGCTCTGGGCAAGAGAGCTTTTGTCACAAAAATTTCAAAAGAAGGAACGAGAGTTGAGCACTTATGATTATTGTTAAGCTGGGTGGAAGTCTTCTGACTTCAAAAAATAATGAATTCTCTCTGAGAAGGGATGTTCTTCGTAGAGTTGCCAGAGAATTAAAAGAAGGAATTGACGGAAGTGCTATAATAGTGCATGGTGGAGGTAGTTTCGGACATCCACTTGCAGAGAAGTATTCACTGCACGAAGGTTTTAAGAGTAGAAATCAGATTGAAGGTTTTGTTTTAACAAGGCTGGCAATGCAAAGTTTTAACAGCGAGGTTGTGGCTTCTCTTGTTGAGGTAGGTTTACCTGCTATATCTCTTGCAACTTCTTCGATCTTTATAACCGAAAATAAGTATATAAATAGCTACTCAAGAAACATTGTTGAGGGTTTTCTCAGGCTCGGAACTTTTCCAGTTCTCTATGGTGATGTTGTTCTTGACAGAGCAATGGGCTTCTGTATTCTATCAGGAGACAGAATAATTTCAAAGCTTACCCAGGAATTTAAACCAGATAGAATTATTCTTGCTACAGATGTTGACGGCATATTTACAGCGAGCCCGAAGTTAAGTAGCAATGCAGAGCTGATTGAAGAGATAAACCCTGAAAATTATAGAGAAATATTAAGCTTGCTGACTCCTGAGAAAGGAGATGTTACAGGAGGAATGCTGGGTAAACTGGAGGAACTGGTTTCTATGGCAAATCTGGGTTATGAATCAATAATCGTAAATGCTCTTTCAGAGGGAAGACTTAAGAAAGTTTTATTAGGTGAGAAAGTAAAAGGCTCTGTTATTAGAGGAGGAAACTATTATTGAGTACAGAAAGCAGAAAGTTTGACCACATAAGAATATGTCTCAAAGAGAAAGTTGAGAGTGGTGTGAAATCCAGTTTTGAGGATATAAAGCTGGTTCACAGATGTCTACCTCAGATTGACTTCAGAGATATTGAGCTTGAAGCTGACTTTCTTGGCAGAAAACTTTCCTCACCTATTGTTATTGCTGCTATGACAGGGGGTCATGAGAAAGCTTTAAAAATAAATGCAAATCTTGCAGAGGCTGCAGAGAATTTTGGCATTGCTATAGGTGTTGGTAGCCAGAGAGCTGCTATTGAGGATAAAAGTTTTGAGTATACATATAAAGTAGTGAGGGAGAAGGCTCCCAATGCTTTTGTGATTGCCAACCTTGGAGCTGTGCAGTTCTGTAGAGGTTATACAGTAAAGGAAGCTAAGCGAGCTGTTGATATGATTGAAGCTGATGCTATTGCTCTTCATCTCAACCCACTGCAGGAGGCTGTGCAGAAGGAGGGGGATTTAAACTTTTCCTGCTGTCTTGAAACTATTGAAGAGTTATCCTCCGAGCTATCTGTGCCTTTGATTGTTAAGGAAACAGGAGCAGGGATTGCGATGGAAGAGGCAATGCTTATTGAGAAGGCAGGGGCCTCTGCTATAGATATAGGGGGTCTTGGAGGAACAAGCTTTGCGGCAGTTGAAAGTTATAGAGTTAAAGATTCAAATATTGCAAAAACTTTCTGGGACTGGGGCATTCCAACGGCAGTAAGTCTGATAGAGTGTGCATCTTCAGTTTCAATACCTCTTATTGCAACTGGTGGCCTCCGCTCCGGTATTGATGCTGCCAGAGCAATAGCCTCTGGTGCATCTCTGACTGGTTTTGCCCTTCCCCTTTTAAAACCAGCAGTAAGAAGCTATAAAGACGTGGTTATAAAAATCGAAGAAATTAGTAATGAACTTAAAATTGCAATGTTTCTGACGGGAAGCAGAAACATTTATGAGTTGAAAACAGCTGGTTTTGTGCTAACTGGTGCCACAGGTGAGTGGCTTAATGAAAGAAAATTAAAATTAAAAAAGGTGTAAATAATGGAAATAATTGGTGTAGGCGGCTATGAAGAAGTAGGCCGTAATATGACCCTTTTTAGGTCAGGTGAAGATGCTATTATTATTGATATGGGTATACGTCTTGATAGGGTATTTATCCATGAAGATACGGATTTGAACAGATTATCTCATAAGGAACTGGCAGAAAAGGGTATTATTCCTGATGACAGTGTAATAAAATCCTTTAAAAGTAAAATCAAGGCTATTGTATTGAGTCATGGTCATCTTGACCATCTGGGAGCAGTTTCTATTATAGCAAAGAAATACCCTTCCGCTCCTATAATAGGTACTCCATATACTATCGAGCTGGTGAAAAAGGAGTTTAGAGGGAAGTGTCAAAATCCTATTTATACTCTTGTAGCAGGGGAAGTACTCCAGATTTCAAGAGATATGAGTATAGAATTTGTTAAGGTTACTCATAGTATTCCTGATGTTGTTGCTCTGGTCGTGCATTCAAATGAAGGGAAATTCCTTTATATGAATGATTTCAAGCTTGATGATAATCCTATTCTGGGCGAACCTCCTGACTATGCAAGGCTTAAAGAGCTTGGTAAAGAGGGAGTAAAGTTGATGGTTATTGAAACCACAAGAGTTGCAAGGGAGGGAAGGACACCAAGTGAGAGTATTGCAAGATATCTGCTTAAAGATACAATAAAGAAGAGCGATTCAGATGCAGGGCTTATTGTTACAACATTTTCGTCTCATATTGCAAGGATTCAGAGTGCAGTAGATTCAGCAAAGGAACAGGATAGAATACCTATACTTCTAGGTAGGAGTATGGAGAAATATGTGGGTATAGCTGAAAGAACCGGAATTATTTCATTGCCTGACAATGCGCGGATATATGGTGCTCAGAAATCAATAACGAAGGTTCTTAATAAAATTGCCAAGGGTGGAAGAGAAGAGTATATGCTGATTATTACAGGACATCAGGGAGAGCCGGATGCTTTACTATCAAAAATAGTCAAGCACAAGTATGACTTCAGAATTGATAAGGGTGACAATGTTGTCTTTTCTGCCGATATAATCCCAAATCCCATAAATGTTGCTCAGAGATATACACTTGAAACAAAGCTGAATATGCAGGGAGCAAGAATTTTTAAGGGCGCTCATGTCAGCGGGCATGCTGCCAGAGAAGACCACAGGGATATTATCAAGATGATAAAGCCCGAGAATATAGTACCAACTCATGGTACTCTGGAAATGCTGGCAATCTATGCGGAACTGGCAGAGAGTGAGGGTTACATTCTGAACAAAAATCTATACCTTATAAGAAATGGTCAGAGGGTTGAAGTAAGGTGAAGGGATGAGAGAACTTATTTTCAAGTATGCTCTGAAGAATGCTCTCGATTTTGGCAATGCAAATCCAAAGGCTGTTATCGGTAAGGTGATTGCTGAAAATCCTGATATGAGAAAGAAGGTTAAGGATTTATTTCCTGTTGTAGAGGAGGTCATTGAGGAAGTCAATTCTCTTAGCAGAGATGAGATAGAGGGATATATTAAGAGTTTCACCTTTGAAGAAAAGGAGAGAAAAAAAGAACAGAAGCTTCAGGAATTGAAATGTGCGGAGAAGGGCAAGGTGGTGATGCGTTTTGCGCCCAACCCTTCGGGACCTCTTCACATGGGTCATGCAAGGGCTGCTGTGCTCAACAGTGAATATGTAAAGTACTATGGGGGGAAGCTGATTCTCAGGTTTGAGGATACAGACCCTGCCAGGGTTATGCCTAAAGCTTATAATATGATAAGGGAGGATTTAAGGTGGCTTGGAATTGAATGGGATAAAGAGGTGGTTCAGTCTTCAAGATTAGAAATTTACTATAAATATGCAAGGGAGCTTATAGAAAAAGGCTTAAGCTATGTATGTACATGCACCGCTGAAGAATTTCAAAAATTGAAGATAGGTAAGGTTGAGTGTCCACATAGAAACACCGCATCCAGGAAAAATCTTGAAAATTTCGAGAGGATGTTTTCAGATTTTAATGAGGGTGATGCTGTTTTAAGATTTAAGTCTGGAGTTGATTTACCTGACCCTGCTATGAGGGAATTTCCTTTAATGAGAATAAGTGAAAAAAAGCATCAAAGCATCCTCTTGTTGAGGCGAGAGTTTATCCTCTTATGAATTTTTCAGTTACAGTGGATGATCACCTTCTGGGACTTACCCATGTGCTTAGGGGTAAGGATCATATTGTCAACACGAGAAAGCAGGAGTTTATCTACAATGCATTTGGCTGGGAAATGCCGGAATTTATCCATTATGGCAAGCTGAAAATTGGAGGTCTTGCTTTGAGCACCTCGAAGATAAGCGAAGGTATAAGAGCAGGGCTTTACAGCGGATGGGAGGATGCAAAGCTTGGTACTCTGAGGGCCCTGAGGAAGAGAGGATTGCAGCCTGAAGCTATAGTAAAAACAATGCTTGATGTTGGAGTTAAACAGAGTGATATTAACTTTTCCTGGGAGAATCTCTATTCTTATAACAGGGCAATTATCGAACCGGATGCAAATAGATACTTTTTTGTAGCACAGCCTAAAATTCTTGAGGTTGAGAATGCGGAGAGTGTTGAAAATTATGCTCCGTATCACCCGGATTATCCTGAAAGGGGTAAGAGAAGGCTTGTTATAAATGCTGATAAAGCTGGTAAGGTAAGAGTGCTCATTTCTTCAAGGGATTTCTCAAATTTAAAGCAAGGAAATTTTATAAGATTGATGGGGGCTTTCAACATTGAAATTCTTGAGGTTGGAGAGAAGGCCAGATGTATATTCAGGAGCTTTGAGCTCGGAGAAGCAAGAAAAAGAAAGGCAAGGCTTATTCACTGGTTGCCCGAGGAGGGTAATATTGAGGTTAAGGTTGTGAAACCTGAGGGTATCGATACCGGTTTTGCGGAGAGGCTTCTTGAGAAGGAAAAGACTGGCAGTATTGTGCAGTTTGAGCGCTATGGTTTCTGCAGGATTGATGATAAAAATTCTATTATTACTCTCTATTTCACCCATGAGTGAGACGAAAGCAAAGATGATGAGGTTATGGGAGGTTGCAAAAGGTTTAATATAATCTGGGTTGTATGGGATTAGGCCGGTAATTTATATGATGTGATGAGGGAGGGTGATGAAATGAGTGAAAAAGAGTTTAGGAATAGATTGGTTGAGGATTTGGAAGAAGAAGGTATATTCTCACTAAATTTAGGGCAGGGGACATTTGATATATACGTGTTTGATTGGAAAAAATTCATAGAACTAAAAGAAATGGTTGATTTATCTAGAGCTCCAAAAACAACAGAAAACATAGGTATAAAATTTACAAAAAGGCAAACAGCCATCTTAAAAAAGTTAGAGAATGAAGAGTATTTTCCAATCGTGATTGTAGAAGATAGCGGCAATTATCAGATAATATCCTCAGAGAAATTAAAAATTCTAATAAATCATCCTGAAAGAAGGTCTAAAGATAAGATTATAATTTCAAAAGGTTACTTTGTGTCAAACCCTTTGTCTTATGAAGAAATGTGGAATAAGCTTTGTAATATGATGAGTTAGATGGCATATAAAATAATTGCCAAGCCTAACTCTGGAGTGCTTTGCAAAATCGGAATACTCCAGTCCTATGAGATTAAACATACGGGAAAACTCCTCCTTGGACATTCCGAGAATTTCTGCAACCTTGGCAAGAGATACCTGCCTTGTAAAAAGCAATCCCAGAACAGTAAAGAATTTCTCTTTTTGTTTGTAGCTCTCTAATAGGAAAAACTTATTTATAGCACTCAATTCCATAGTTAACACATAAAAGGTTTAATCCAGTAACTACTTGTTTGCATGAAAACAACAAGTGCACCCCCTAAATTGAAAAATAATGTAGAAAATTCACAAAATTTAGGGTTTTCACACAGTCTGACTTTAGGCGATATCGTGTCTAAAAGGAGATAAAAAGATGATGTGGATTTATGTAGTTTTAATTATTTTCATAGCTGGCTGGGTGATGCTGGGCATATATGTCTTTTCAGAGATAAAAAAGACCTACGATAGAGGGGGTGTATTTACAAGCAAACTTCTGCTTATCTGGTATGTTATGTGGGGATTTCATCATCTAACATTGATTCTATCGTCTTTATATGGTTTGTGGTCAATACCGATTAACAGAACATTTGCTTTGGCAGGAGGTTTGATTCTCTTTGTGGTCGGGGTTGTTATACTGCCTGCCGGGATGATTGAGTTTCGTTCCCTGCGCAGGTCCACAGGACAGGATATTTCAAAGCTTATAACTACAGGCATATATCAATGGAGTAGAAATCCGCAGTTTCTTGGCTGGTCTTTAATGCTTTTTGGAGTATCGCTTATAGGACGCTCAGGTCTTGCTTTGGCACTTACGGTGGTATTTGTTATAATACTTCATTTGTACACTGTCCGGTTGGAAGAGCCTTACCTTGAGCGCCTCTATGGAGATGAGTACTGTATGTATAAATCGAGAGCTGCAAGGTGGATTGGGATACCACAAGAAGATATCCAAAATTGATTGATGAATAGTTTAATAGCACAGTACTGGAAGGTAGTTTTTTATATTTAATTCAACAATATGTTATTATGGGCTTTAAAGTTAAAGGCGTGGTTATAGAGTATTTGGAGAAGCCTAAGGTTAAGAAGGGCAGGCTGATTCAGGGACTTCTTGGAGTTGGGCAGGTAGGGTTGATGGCTGGTAAGCAGATTATAGACTCTACAAAGGCAAGGAAAATAGCACATATATATTCTAGCAGTTTTTTGTATCCTGGGGTTGTACTGCCTGGGGTAGTTTATGATGATAAGAATCTTGTTGATCTTCACAGAAATGAGATATATTTCGATGAGGAAAAAGAAATTTTTATTATCACAGGTATATATCAAGGAACTTCCCCTGAAAGTTACTTTGAGGTGGCTGAGGCTACAACTGAGTTCTGCAGAGAAGTAGGAGTTAAAGAGATATATACCCTAGGCGGATATGGTGTAGGGAAAAAGATTGAAGAGCCTGCAGTCTATGGTGTGGTTTACTCTGAAGAGAGAAAGAAAGAACTGGATGAAAATAATATTGAGCTTCTCAAGGCTACTGATGGTACACTTGGTGCCACGGGCCTTGCAGGAATATTGATTCCATTAGGTGAAAAAAATGGATTTAAAAGTGTATGCCTGCTGGCTGAGACTCCCGGTAGTTACCCTGACCCTAAGGCTTCCAAAACAATTCTATCTGTACTTAGCAAACTGATTGATATTGAGATTTCAAGTGAGGAACTTGATGAACAGATAAAGACTATGGAGAAGGAACTTGCCAAGATGGAAGAGTATGAAAGAAAGATGTCAGAGATGTATAAGACCCCTTCCAAGGAAGAGACTTTACATTATATAGGATAGCCTCTTCTTTTCTATCTTTTCTTCTAATATTACGCTGGGTAAAGGATTGATAACTCGGGTTGGTGAATTCATCCATGAATTCTTCGAACACGGAATTAAGTTTTGCTGGTACTCCTACGAGACCATCCAATTACCCCTTTAAAACTCTGGTTCTAATTGGATAAGATCAATTCGAAACTCCTCCTCCTATACCTTCCAGCTAAAATTCTATATAAAATCAGTGGAAACGTGGTCTCTTAATCAGCCGAAATCGGTTGAGGTCGTGTTAAACAAAATCGGGATGAAGGATTTACTACAAGAAGAGACCCGACTGAAAGTGTAGGTAGCACATCGTCGCTATTCAGGTAAATATAATGAAGAAGAAGATATTTACTCATATTATATAACGCCGGGGAAGGGATTTGAACCCCTGGGCTCAAACGAGCACCAGATCTCGAATCTGGCGCCTTTCCTAGCTAGGCTACCCCGGCCACATCCTTATTATAAAACCTGACAACTCAAGATTTTTCTGTTTTTAAACTTAAAATATTTTATAAAGTACACGTTTAATCATATAGTTACCTATCATAGTTTTACAACAATGTTTCCAGACTTAAAAGATTGTTGTAATTATACATCAGACAAATTAACCTATTTAACATATCCTATATAAAATATATGTTAGAAACTAACTATTCAACGGAAATTTTTACAACAATGTTTTAAAAGGCAAGGGTTATTGTAATTTTAATTTTTCAAGGATTTTAAGCGTTCTATAAACCTTTACGTGATTTATATCAATTTCAAATTCTTCTGCAACTTTGGTGGCTATTTTTCTGTATGATAACTTCCTCTGCCTCAATTCCTTAATTCTTAGTGCTGCCTCGGATGGTGTAACCTTTGTGTGCTTTTCTCTTTCTACCTCAAATAAGTCTGGAATTCTACCTATCCAGTATCCATCCTTCTTTATCTTCTGCATTCCAAACCTGGTCTTTCTTGCTAAATCTTTTCTGAAATAGGTTGCAAAACCGGCCTGAAGAGTGAAAAAGAGTTCACCTTCGGGAGATGTTATATCAACATCCAGGTTTGAAAATCTGAATCTCACCTGATGTCTGAGGAGCTCCTGGGTGATCGTTAGAGCATCTTTTGTATCTCTGCTTAGCCTGTCGTTGTGATAACATAGGACAACCGAAAATTCTTTGTTTTTTGCGTCTTTGATTAGTTTCTGGAGAGCAGGTCTTTTCAAATTTTTCCCACTGTAGCCTTCATCAGTATATGTGCCGTAAACTTCAAAATCTTCTTTTTTTGCCCATTCCTCAAGAAACTCTTTCTGTGCTTCAATACTGGCTCCTTTTTCGACCTGCTCCTCTGTGCTTACTCTGATGTAAAGAGCTGCTTTTTCACTGCCCATAATGTTAGATTGTGATGGTTCATATATATCTGTTACGTAAGGGAGCCCTTACGTAACTGAAAATTTCAAGGAAAATGGGGTAATTTTAAGGGACATTGTCTTTGAGATACCGGGACTGGAAATCAAAAGCGTCGTTGACTATGGGAGTGTATGAGAGGCCTTTCAGTCTTGATAAAGCCTCCTCATACTCTTTTTCAGCAATTATTGCTTTGTGAGAACCTTTAACAAGAATGTTGTTCCATCTCAGATAACCACAGTATATAGGATTTGAAAGAATCTTTGATATGGTCTGCTTTTTCCATTTTTTACCTTTCTTTGTCAGGACTTTTCCTTTATTCAGAATCTCTACTATTTCAGAAAGACTTTTTCCGTTTATATATAAAGAAAAAATTTTTTTTACATGCCAGAACTCCTTTCTCTCAATAATAAGTCTGTTATTCCTATAGGTATACCCATATGGTGCAGAAAACCCTGGATAGTTTCCTGATTTGACTCTTCTTTCAAGACCAAATCTGATTTTTTCAGAAATATTCTGGGATAAATCAAGAATTTTTATAAGAAATGTATTTCTGTCTTTGAAAGAAGTTATATTTTCTCTGGCCAGAGCAACTTCTATATCTTTTGAAAATAATTCTGCTAGAAAATATGGGAAATTTCTAATCTCTCTCTGTGCTGCAGCAAGAGATGATAAAACAATCACATCCACGTCTGTGTTCTCTGGATACTCTCCAGCATATATCCATTTCATTTTATTTATATAATCCAGTATTCCTTTTTTCTTTCCAGATACTGAGGCAGCTTTTACACTCAATTCTTTTCTCCTCCAATAATACTTTCAATATTTTTGAGAATTTCATGTCTAAGCTGAACTTTTTCTATGTCTTTTGGTCTTGTTTTTAAAGTTAAATATTTTATTCTACCCAGTACTCTTGCAGATTTTGGAAGTACTTTACCCTTCTCTTCTATCTCATCGAGTACTTTGTTAATTCTTAGGTTATATCTCTCAAGCTTGCCAGTCAGCATATATTTTTCTTCACTTTCTTTATAATCTTTATCTTCAATATTTGCCTTAATCTCTTCAATAAGTTTGGCAATTCTCAACCCTTTTTCA
This sequence comes from Methanobacteriota archaeon, assembly GCA_003229935.1. Taxonomy (GTDB): domain Archaea; phylum Hydrothermarchaeota; class Hydrothermarchaeia; order Hydrothermarchaeales; family BMS3B; genus BMS3B. The sequence goes on from QIGD01000002.1 coordinate 40,242, forward strand.
GTCAAAATTAGCTTCTTCTCTCTCCCTGTTTTTTCACTTTTTATTATTTCTATCTCTTCAAGGCCTTTTGCAACATTAAATAGATGAGAGTAAGAGGCTTGAAGATTCCTTCCAATTTCTGAGATATTTGAATTTTTTTTCTCATTCAGGTAGAGGATCAGACCGGTTCCTATCTTCTGAAATATCAATTTGCTCATATCATTTCACCTTTTACAATAATGATTGTATTTTAAAACATATCTATAAAATTTTGATATACAAACTATATTTTATATAATATATAATACTTTCTATTCTTTATTAAACATATGTCTTTCTTTTAAAAAGAAAAGACTTAAAAGCCCCAATAAATTATAATAAATTCATGGAAAAGAAAATCTGTCTTACTATTGCTGGGTCAGATTCAGGAGGAGGTGCAGGCATACAACAAGATTTGAAAACCTTTGCAGCTCTGGATGTTCATGGTGTCAGTGCAATAACCGCTCTTACAGCTCAGAATACATGCGAGGTTAGAGAAGTTTTTCAAATAACCTCAGATTTTATTAAGAGTCAGATTGATGTTATATTTAGTGATTTTAATATTTCAGCAGCCAAAACAGGTATGTTATATTCCAGTAGTATAATATCTGCTGTAAGCAGTTATGCTAAAAAGGTGCCTTTCATTGTGGACCCTGTCATGGTTTCCACTTCAGGTGATATTTTACTTGAAGAAGAAGCTCTCAGCATACTGAAAGAAAAGTTACTGTCCAGAGCTGCTTTAATCACTCCGAATATCAGGGAAGCTGAGATTCTCACAGGAATTAAGATTGAAAATTTTAGGGATATGAAGAAAGCTTCAGAGGAATTAAGTGTTTATGCCCCTGTCCTCCTTAAGGGTGGTCATCTCAGTGCAATGGATATTCTATTTTACGATAATAGAGTATATAAATTAAAAGGGAGATATATAGAAGGTGAATTTCATGGCACAGGATGTGCCTATTCTGCTGCAGTAACTGCCTATATTGCGAGAGATTATAATCTCGTAGATGCTGTAAGGATGTCAAAAACTTATATTCAAATCCTGATTGAAAACTCCTGCTACTATGGAAAAGGTGCAGAAATACTTGACCCTCTTTATAATCTCAAAAGAGAAGCTGAAAAGATAGGAGTTATTGAAGAACTTTCAAAAAATGTTGAGAAACTCATTGAAATTAAAAATATTGATATGCTTATACCTGAAGTTGGTATGAACTTTGGATATGCTCTTAAAAATCCACAAACAACTGGAGATGTTGTAGCCCTCAATGGCAGAATAGTAAAAGTTAGAGGAAAAGCCCGTACATATGGCTGTGTTGAATTTGGTGCATCAAAGCATATAGCAGGAGTTATCCTTGCAGCTTCAAAACTTTATCCAGAAATAAGAGCATGTTTAAATATAAAATTCAGCAGAAAGGTCCTTCAGGCATGCTTTAATTCTGGTATGAGTTATGCAAGTTTTGATAGGGGAGACGAGCCATCTGGAAAAAGTACTATGGAATGGGGAACAGCCAGTGCTATGAAAAAGGCCGAAAAAGCTGTTGATATTATATATGACAGAGGAGGTACAGGTAAGGAGGCGATGATAAGAGTGCTGGGTACCACACCTTTTGAAGTCATTGAGAAAGTTGCAGGTATAGTCGCGGGGTTAAATTAATAAACGTGAAGATTTCAATCCTCTTCCATGAATCAAGAGACTGAAACCCATCTGGAATATTCATTACATAGAGAAAAGGCTAAAACTCCCGAAGAGCTTTATATTGATTATAAAAATACCTATATTTATCTTATACTTTCGAAAATCCAGAGGAAATTTGATGAGAAGGGCTTTCACCAGATGTTAGCCTATCTTGTGATGGTGATATTCACCTTTGATTATCTTGACCGCACAGGAAATCATAGAGAAACCAGAGAATTTTTAAAGTTTACAGGCTGGTCACTTGACAGGTACTCAGAACTTTCAGGTAAAAACCTTGAAGATAAGATAACTCTGGCTGTGAATATTGAATATCCCCAGCTACCTGAAGATGAAAAATCTGAAATTATAAAGATGGTGAAGGCTTCTTGGAAATGGCTGAATCTGGATAAAAATGAGACAGAAAATTTTGAAAAAATTATAGACGAAAAAAGAAGGTTATATAAGTTAATTGACACTCTCCATGATAGAGAAAGATTAAACATAATTGAATTTTTGAGAGAAAATATGGGTACTGAAACCAGTATTGAACTTATGAATATTGGAATAGTACCTACAGAGCTTTGTGTTAATAACTGCCGCTTCTGTGTTGCAGCATGGAAATCAAAACCAGAGGAGAGAGGTAAAAGTATAACTCCTGAGGATTTTAAGCGTATTGCCTCGGAAGTAATGACTTTTGCAAATAAAGAGAACCTGATAGTTACAGTAACTGGAGGTGAGCCTTTCCTAGAGCTTGATAGGCTTGAAGATCTGATTTCTAGAGCAGACTCCAGAATTGATATAACTACCAGTGGTATATGGGCATCCTCTGAAGAAAAAGCCTATGAAGTTCTCAGCAGGATTGATAGAGCGAGAAAGAAAAATACAAATAAAAACTTTCATATGTCCCTTCAGCTTAGTTTAGATGCCTTCCACCAGGAGGTTTTCCATGATGAAAGAGGAAATTATTATCAGAATGTGCCTGTTGAATATCTGATTAATATTATCAATGTTATACATAAGAAAATCCCTGAAATTGAACTTGTTCTCCTTACAAAGCTATCTGTTTATCCTGACCCTCTTGTCCAGTTAATTCTCAGACTTGGGGAAAATGGGTATACAGTGAGGCTGGGGGAGAAGTTCTATAAAGAAAGTATTAAAATACCTATTATTGAAGGTAGCGATATTATAACAAAACCGGCATTACTGAAAGCCTATATGTATCTTGTGCCTCGTGGCACCACGGGGCAGGAAGTCCAGCCAATTCTTATCTTCTATACTGCTGTTGAGAGTATAGGCAAAGCTTCTGCCCTTGAAGAATTTGAATTTCCTGGCTTCAGAAGGGAAGTGAAGCAATTTCTCGAAGGAAAGTTTCCTGAACCCCTGCCCCTCATTGGAATAGAGGTGAGTGACGATGGTCTTGTGTACCCTGGAGCTCACTCCCTATATACATGGAGTATAGGAGATGTGTTGCATGAAAGTCTTGATGAGATTTATGATAGGATAAAATATGACCCTCTTGTTAGAGCTCTTAACACCTCACCCTATCTCATAGTAAAAATTGCCTTTGAGGCTGAAGAACTCGAGCTTGAAAGAGAATCATCACCCCTTGCTGCAGTATATAAAGTTCTTGAAAGACCTGAACTCCGTCTTTATATAACTAAAAGGCTCCTTCAGGAACTTCTAGAGTACAACCCATTCATAAGGAAGTTAAGAATACCAGAAAAGAAATATCTATTACGTGATTATAAAAATGCTGTAAAAAATAACACAATATATAAAAATGAGTGACTGGTTTCAGATTGTAAAAGAAAGAATATATATATTACCTGTGTTAACAATATTATGGTGATAATATGAAAATAAGTAAAATAAATAAGAAGGTTCTATATAGTTGTGCTCAGTGCCATAAGGGCTGCATGTAGATGATTAATATGGGGCTAACTGAAGAAGTGAGGACAAGAGTGTGTACCAAGTGTGATTTTTATAAAGAAGAAGAGAAGCTGGAATGTGCAGCCTTCAAAGAAGCAAGAAAACTGGTTGAGCAAAAGAAAATAACACTTGATGATCTCTGATGTATCCTAAACTTAAGAATTCAGTTTTGAAGATGGCTGAATCTCCTTTTTTGTATAATTATTTAGAAGATGAAATATATGAATTGGATTTTGAAGCCTTTGACCTCCTGAAACATTTCACAGGTAAAAATTCATTGGAATCTATTACAAGAGACCCTTCGGAGGAGGTTAAGGAACTGATTGATTTCTTGGCCTCTGAAGGATGTATAGAAGACAGCCATATGAAACATTCCTGTGATATGTTCAATGTTGTAGAAAATTCTAAACCTTCTCTCAGATATCTCCAGATGCACATAACAACAAAATGCAATCTGGACTGTGCCCACTGCTACCTTGGAAAGAAAAGTGGTATTGATATGGAAAAAAAGCTTGCTTTTAAAATAATAGATGAGTTCTCTGAGGTTGGATGGAAGCTTTTGATAACTGGTGGCGAACCCTTTCTAAGCAGTCACTTCTGGGATATTCTGAAATATGCATCAAAGAAACCCCTGAGAATTGAGGTTTTCACAAATGGAACACTTCTCACAGAAGGTATGGCAGAAAAGCTTGGCAAATATGCTCACATGGTACAGATTAGTCTTGATGGTATTGAAACAGGGCATGAAATTTTGAGAGGAAGGGGAACTTTCAAAAGTACAATAAAAGGGATAGAAAATGCCAGAAAATACGTTGAGGTTTCGATAGCCACTATGATTCACTCCTATAATCTTAAGGAATTCCCGGAACTTTCGGAATTAATTGAAGAACTTGATATTGAGGGTTGGAGCCTTGATGTACCCTCATCCAAAGGCAATCTTGAATTCAGGCAGGAGCTTATTCCTGATTATAAAGAAGCAGCCAGAATATATTCTAGCTATGGTTTCTCCAATGAAATGCATCTTGGGAGTGAGAATTTTGCATGTGGCTCTCATCTTATGTCTGTAAGTGTTGATGGAAATATAACAAAATGTGGCTTCTTTGATAGGAGTTTGGGCAGAATTGGTAAAATCTCGCTTATGGAGGGCTGGAAGAAAGTTATTGAAAATTTTGTTCCAGATTTACAGGAGTTGGAATGCCGAGAATGTATAAACCTCAGAGAATGTAGGGGAGGTTGTAGATATAGGGCTGAATTAAGTGGGGATTTTCTTGCTAAAGACCCCTTCATGTGCACACTTCTGGAATAACTCTAGGAAAATAGGACAGAGAGGGTTTATTAAAAACCTCCTTCTCAGGCACCTCCCTTCCCAAGGCTGCTGGCAGCTATTACATCATCTATTCTAAGAATCATAACTGCAACTTCACTTGCGCTGTCTATAGCCTGAATTTTGACATTTGTAGGAGTTATGAGTCCAGATTCAATCACATTCTCCAGCCTTTTTGTCATAACATTGTATCCTATATCTCTATTCTCTTCATGCTTTGTTCTTAGTTCTACAAGAGTATCTATCGGGTCCAAACCTGCGTTTTCAGCCAGTGCTCTAGGTATAACCTCCAGAGCGTCAGCGAATGCCTCTATTGCAAGCTGTTCTCTTCCACCTATACTCTTGGCATATTCTCTTATCCCTCTGGCAGTTTCAACTTCAGATGCGCCTGCTCCTGCAATAACCTTTCTATATCTTATGGCAGAAATTACAACACCCAGAGAATCATCTATAACTCTCTCAATCTCATCCACTATATGCTTTGTTCCACCTCTCACGAGTATTGTCACAGCTTTAGGTTTCTTACACTCTTTCGTGAATACCATTCCGTCATCGCCGATTTTCATTTCTTTAACTATGCCAGCATATCCTAAATCCTTTTCTGATATATCCTCAAGATTTGTTACTATTGTTGCTCCTGTAGCTCTTGACAGTTTTTCTATATCGCCTTTCTTCACCCTTCTCACAGCAAATATTCCTTCTTTTGCAAGATAGTGCTGTGCTAAATCATCGATACCCTTCTGGCAGAATAACACAGTAGCACCGCTTTCTTTAATCTGCTCCACCATAGTTTTTATCATTCTCTCCTCTTCATTAATGAATGCCTGTAGCTGACTCGGGTCAGTGATATTAATCTTTGCATTCACTTCGGTCTTTTCAATTTCAATTGGAGCATTCAGCAGTGCAATTTTTGCATTACTTATTTTAGTTGGCATTCCTGGGTGTACTCTCTCCTTGTCTATCACAACACCCTGAATAAGCTCTGTATCTTTTATACTTCCTCCTTCCTTCTTCTCTATTTTGATGTTGTCCACATCAATTATAACCTTTCCATTATCTTCTTCGGCAATAGTCTCCACTGCCTTCACAATAAGTTCAGATAGGTCATTTTTTACTTTTTCTGCTACTTTACCTGTCATAGCCATAACTGCAACATTTTTTAAAGAATCAATATCCTCAATAGAAATTTCATGGGACATATCATCAAGTATTTTCTTTGCCTTTTCTGCAGCTAGACGATATCCACTTGCTATTATTGTTGGATGCACGTCCTGCTCGAGAAGGTCCTCTGCACATTTCAGAAGCTCTCCAGTTATAACCACGGCAGTTGTTGTACCATCGCCAGCCTCATCTTCCTGAGTCTTGGCAATATCAACCATCATCTTGCCCACAGGATGTTCAATATCCATCTTTTTGAGTATTGTAGCACCATCATTTGTTATAACTGCATCTCCTATGCTGTCCACAAGCATCTTGTCCATCCCTTTTGGACCTAGGGTTGTCTTTAGAGCTTCTGCAATAATTCTGGCAACGAGAATATTTATCCTCCTCGCTTCTCTTCCTGTGGTTCTCTCTGTACCTTCCTTCAGTACGATTGCAGGCTGTCCTCCTGATTGTTGAGCCATACTTATCTACCTCCTGTATATCATAATACAAATCCTACACTTTAATTTTTCTCTCAATAAATCAAAAAAAATTATAACTGACAGTTGAAATATCACAGAATGAAAAAGATAGAGTATTTGTTTAGTTACCCTACGCAAAGCTCTTTTCTCAGCAGATTTTCCATCTCTTTGTAGACATCTTTTTCCAGAAGTTGCCATGTGGCCAACAGCGATGCGATGTACTGGTAATGCTCAGCTCCTTTCTCAGACCTGAATGTCCCGATTATCTTCCTCATGATAACATGTTCCCGCATGGCCTGTTCACCTAGATTATTTGTAGGTTCCATGCCTGAGTAGAGCAGACATGTGTACCAGCACCCAAGCCCATTCTTTATATATGTCATAGGTTTGTGAAGTCCCTCATACTTAGTGAATCTTTCCACTAACTGGGCCATCTCAATATCCCACTGTTTTTTCATTTGTTTCCTATCTTCCATGGGCGGCTCTTTATCCAGGAACTTCCTCATTTTCTTGAATTTGCAGTGGATGACCTTTGAGAGTTCTTCTCTTTCTGGCATGTCCTTATAGTCATCCACTTCCCGAAGGAGATGTACCCAGCATCGCTGCAAGACCTGAAAGGTATTGTATGCTGATCAGCCGTCGGTTATGCCAACACCTGCAATTTTTGCTCCCAGGATTTCCTCCAACACTTTCCTACTTTTTGATGGCCTGATTACCACCAGAATATCCGTGGGTGTCCTGAATATCCATAGCCACCAGTTTTTGCCGTTGACTCTAATTCCAGTTTCATCCACGTATTTCTAGGGTGCATTACGCGTTCAAGGGTTCGGAGATACTCGTTCTGGCAGGCGCTGCCCACCCTTAAAAGCATGTCTTGAATGCCTTTAGGGCTGATGCCAAAGTCATTAACCTTGCTGGTAAAATTCCCAATCTTACGAAGAACACCTCTGAGCATGAACTTGAGCATGGTGACATAGACCAGAAGACCTATGCCGAACCTGCCTTTCTGTGGGCAATCCTCATGCTTGGCTGTGAACTAGTGACCACAGTTATTGCATTTGACGACACTCCTATCAAACTGTGTAGCTTTGATCTGCTGGAGTCGGTATATTAAATCCTCAATTACTACAGGATTAACATCAATCTATTCAAGGTCGCTGCTGCCGCACTTCTCACAGTGGTCTGCGAACACACCTACGTATTCGTCAGGATTTTGGATGGGCCTTGTGTCTCCTCTGTGGCCTTTTGGTGCTCCACGTTTCTGGCCATCCTTGCGTTTCGGTTTCTTCTTGAATCGCTTTGCTGATGAGGGTGTGTGAGGGTTCTCATATTTTGCCAGCTCTTTCTTGAGATATGCAATCTCTTTAGCCTGAGCAGCAATAATTTTAGCTTGCTTGGCTACCGTTTTATTAAGTTCCTCTACACGGACGTGGATGTCCATGTAGGATGGGTCTGGGGATGAAGGTAATTTGGCCAAACTTGCTGCCATGAAAGGTGATACAACCTCATGCCCTTATAAAACATAGCCAAGAGAGCGTGGGAAAAGTGTTAAGAAGGTGAACTAGCTAAACATATACAAAGAATTTAAAGAAAGAATAAAGAAGCAGGAGGTGAATCAAAATGAGGTGGAATATGTGTGTATATTGTAAGAATTATATTCCTGATATTGGATTTGGATATATGCAAACTATCGGATTAAGAGGAAATCAAATTGATAGTAAAATATGTATAGATTGTAAATTAACAGATAATAAAGGAATACCAGAAAAATTTGAAAGGAGGAATAAAAATGGAATTTGAAGTAAGAATAAAGTTGCATAGCACAATCTAGGAAAACAAGGATTGAAACAGGATTCCAATTCTTGCCTCAAGTTTAGTTTCTTTTGTTGCATTGTCATGGGAGTTATCCCAGTGCTGGATAGCAAGAAGATTAAAGCGGATGATTTGATTAAGGGGACAAATCACCGGTACAGAAAATGTGTGTTCGGAAAATTCACAGAAAATGTTCTGAATGCACTGGCAAGGCTTAGACCTGCTTGTGAAAGGCTATTTTCAAGAGAGGAAAAGTATTCTCAGGCAAGACTACCATCAAGGACACTGAAAAGAGCAAGATTCTGGTTACTAATGGCTGAACTCGTTTCTCTAATGACAGATATGACAGCAGTAAGTTTCAGAAGAATGGGTCTGGCAAGATGCACTACTGCCTTTAAAAGGCTATGAAAAGATTACTTTTTTTATAAGAGGGGGATAACCTAGATTTGACAGTTTGCTCCGCTAACTTATTCGAAAAATGAATTTGACAGAAGCCGGAAATATGTGGTTTTGACCCTAGATTTAT
>QIGD01000003.1 GCA_003229935.1 Methanobacteriota archaeon
TATAAGCCTATTTATACTTATCGGTTTGTATATACTAATGAATATTATAAAAGAAGATTTAATCGCCAATATTAATTATGCGATAGGCTCGCAATATCATGTAACTCTACCTACGAATGGATACTAGAAGCCCTGAGCATACGCTGGAGGTGATAGTCCAAGTGTTTTAGTAGGTAATAGGATATACTATTAGTATTAAAGTGACTATTTCCAAATTATACTATCAAATATTACCTTTTTAATTATATTTACGATATCGTGAGCGGGAAAGCCCACGAACTTTAGTCGTGGGAGTATGTCATATCTCATATCTTAATATCTTCATCTATATCCCATAGCATTATTTTACAGACTCTGCTATCTTCTCCATCTCTTTTTTTGGTAGCGGGGAAGTGAGGGTCAATATAAGGTTGTTAGAAGTCCAGCTTAACACGCTATTCCTCAGCGTGGTGACAGAGAAATAGTATCCCTTGTTACCATTGATATTAACCACTTCTGCACCAAGGAAGGGTTTTAATTTCCCTTTCTGTTCTGAGAATTGTATAGGAATCTTACTGCCCTCTTTCTTATATGTAATGGCAACAGCAATCTTATTGAAAACTATTGCATTGCTGAATTTATATCCCTCCGGCAGATAGCTTGGAGTGAATATAGTGAAATTCACCTCTTTCTGTGCTTTCTGTAGACCTGTGTTTTTTGGAATTATATTATCCAGATTCACAACTTTGGCACCCTTCGGTATAACATATTGGAAGTCGCTGTCTGGTATATCAATGTTGAACTTGATGTTTTCATAGGATGTCGTGAACTGCATGGTTTCATTTAAGATTTTCATCTTCCCTTCTATTTTCAAGGGCATCCAGTATTTCTTGTCAACCCAGATTTTCTCTGTACCTAATGATTCTCCTGTTTTATTTTTTGGCACTAATTCGAGAATGTATGTGTTCCTGTCAGCTATTTTCCCTGTGCCAAGAAGCTTGACATCGAATCTCTTCATCATGTTCTTTATTACTGTCCCGAAGCCTATCCTGGGTTCTTCTCTCTTTGAGAGTTCCATAACCAAGACTTCATTTTTCTTGGGGAGATAAGACCATATTATAGTACCATTGGACACAATAACCCTGTCTGTCTCTTTGTTTATTAATAAAACCTTATAGGGTTTCTTTATCTTAAAGTCGCTTTCTGTTACCTTACTCTTGCCATTAATAACAGTGGTCATAACAACAGTACCCTGATAGTCTTTTATGGTATTGTATTTCTCCTGCATCTTCTGGGCTATGTTCCCAGCACTCATAGAGGTCAAGTTGATACAGCCAGCCGCTACGACCACAAGCACCAATACTCCAATGAAAGAAATGGTTTTATACTTTGTTTTCAAGTCTAAACCTCCTCAAATCTCCTGTAATCTCTATCTGGTTATACTTGTGTAATATAAATACTTTTCTTACCACAACACACGATTGAAGGTGATTTTAAATAATAGTTGTATAAAATGGTGAAAAAACCTTAAATACCGAAAAGTCCTATAGATAATAGGAAGGAAATATATGAGGAAGATTAAAAAATAACTATTAAAAACGTAAAAATCCTTCATTGTCAATCACCACCCATTCAAATGGGTGGCCTGCCTCGTGAGAGACAGGGGTAACAGGTTGATTAGTAGGCATAGAGTTAATATGCAGAAGTTATTGGTAGAGTTAAAGAACACACCAAGGGATGCTCCTCAAGTTCCCTGCTCTGTAATTGGAGTATTAAACAGAGATAAAAGTCTCAGTGTGCACTGCAAAGTACTGGCCAATAACAGCTCCAAAGAGGACTTAGACTCTAGCAAGAGTAGGCAGGACTTGAGAGTTTCTGTATTAAACATGCATAAGAAACCAATACATGATAACAATGCTAGTGATAACAATGCTAGGAACAGTGAGCAGGTTGAAATACCTGCTGGTTTGGACTGGATTAAGAATTGAAAGCACTATTGATTAATTGAATTTTTTTTCTGGATGTGCGAAGATATAATGCTGTCCAGATATGATTTTTCTAAGCTTGGTAGTATAAGGGCTACAAGCTGTTTCGAAATTACGCTAAATCTAAAAATGGGTAGCTAAATAACTCATTCTATGAGTATCATACCAAGTCAGGATTTATAGCCTTCTGAAATATTGGCAGATAGGATATTTAGTGATGAAACAATTAACTATTATATAAATCTTCCAGAGGAAAAATTATATCTGCTCCACATTAATTTCCATAGCCACAACAGGATACTCGAGGTCAAAGGCTATAATAACTTCTGGCCTGAGTTCCCCAAAGTATCCTGCTGGTTTTCCTCCTGCAACTATCCTAGCACATCTTCCAAGAATAAAGCTGCCGTGCTCCTCTGCTTCAACCTTATATTCCAGTCCAAGGTCTCTCATCAAAGCTTCTGCTATAGATTTAATTTCAGTGAAGCCAGCTTTTGAATGAATAAGCACAATAGCAAGATGTCTCTCAGCTTTTGCACCTTCTGGCAGTTCTTTATAAGGTATGAGTATATCTCCAATCTCAAAAATTTTCTGAGGAAGCTCGTGGTGCCTGTTAATTCTCAGAACATTTAGAAGACTTGGTAAAAGAGATGTTCTCACTATTGTATGGTCTTCACTTATAGGATTTTTGATTGTTACTGCCTCTCCCTCAACAAACATACTTTCAAAATTCTCTTTTTCATTGGACAGCATGAGGCTCATAACTTCACTGAGACTATAACCTACAAGAAGCTTTCTCAGCTTTCTGCATTTCTCTTCAAGAGAGTCCTCTTCACCTGTTGTGGCTATATCAGGAAGCTTCGCGTCAAAATTCTCGTAACCATAGCCTATGGCAATATCCTCAACAATATCCACAGGATGAAATATATCGCTCCTGTATGCAGGTATTTCTACCTTCAGGCTGTTCCCTGCCGAGAAAGCTCCGTAACCCATTCTTTCAAGAGCTTCAACAGCTTCTTCGCCTGATATGGAAAGTCCAAGAATATTATTCACATAATCGAGAGAGATGTCCTTTTCCTCGGGAGTGTAATCCGGTGTTATAACTGTTTTATTTTTATATCTCACTTCAACCTGATATACCCTGAAGCCTCTTTCAAGGAAGGCTGTACTTAAAATATTCAGAGCCTTAGATATTAAGTCAAAGTCAGTACCTGTTATATCCACAAAGAGTTTCTCAGTTTTTTCGCTCACCTTTGTTAGTTCACCGTTTATTACGGGAGGCAGGGAGAGAACATTCCCTTCTGAATCAAGAATAAAGGGATATTTGTTGTGTCCAGAGATAATATGAGCATAATCCTTACCTTTGGGATGTTTTTCGAGAATTTGCACTGGACTCATCTCCTCTGCCATGCCCAGAGGGACAAACTTGATATCTCTGTCTATGATAGCAGTATATCTGAAAGGCGGCTTAACTCTTGATGGGTCATGTACACCTATTGAAACTTTTTTTCTATCCCTACCGAGAACCCAGTGAAGGTCTTCCTGCAGATCCATCAGCTCCTGAATAAGTTCATGATTCAGTCTGACATTTTCAACTTCACAGGAGACAACATAAGGCCTTATTTTCTCAACACTCTCATCCACCTTAATATAAGTTTTTGGAGGAAGAAGTTTATACTCCCTGAGCCCCTTCTTGAAACCAAAGAAATTTCTTAATGCTCTCGCCACACCTTCTACACTATATAAGTCAGGACGGTTTGGAAAGAATTCTACATATACATAATCCCCATCAATACCTTCAATGTCGCATCCTAAAAGAGGCAAACGCTGCATAAGCTCCTCTTTTTCAATTTCAAAGCCTGAAAGTTTATTTAGGTCTTTCAGGTTGAGCTTTATAACTGCCATTCTAAATCACCTTTACTCTTCTGAGCCAGTTAAGATCACTCATATAAAGCTGTCTTATATCTTTTAGCCCAAGGCGGAGCATTGCAAGGCGCTCGAGCCCAAGACCCCAAGCAAGAACAGGTTTATGTATACCCAGAGGCTCGGTAACCTCAGGTCTGAATATTCCTGCTCCTCCCAGCTCCATCCATTTACCTTTATCCTCAAGGAAGACATCCACCTCGAGAGAGGGTTCTGTATAGGGGAAGTAGGCAGGCCTGAATCTCACCTGAGAAAAACCCATAGTGCTGTAGAATTTTTTAAGTATGCCCAGAAGATGAGAAAAGCCCACATCACCAGCTACAATACCTTCACATTGATGAAATTCTGGCAGATGTTTGAAGGATATCCTTTCATTTCTGAAAACTCTACCTAATGAAAAGACTTTAACAGGTAACTCATGACCCTCAGCAAGGTATCTTATGGTTGTGGAGGTTGTATGTGTCCTGAGAACACTTGCCATTGCTTTTTCTCTGCTCCACTTGTAGCGCCAGCCTCTGCTTCCAGTCTTCCATCCACCTTCATGAGCATTCATGACAGCCTCTACAATATCATCGGAAGGTATCTCTGTCTTTTCAGGATTTGAGAGATAGAAAGTGTCCTGCATCTCCCTTGCAGGGTGGTCTTGAGGCACAAATAGGGCATCAAAATTCCAGAAGGCTGATTCTGCCATTGGACCAGATATTTCGTTGAAGCCCATCTTAAGAAAAATCCATCTGATTTCCTCTACAATCTCCCGTAGAGGGTGAAGCTTTGCAGGTAGAAGTTCGGGTGCAGGGGTGTTTATACTATAACGCCTGAATTTCATATTCTTCCAAGTTCCATTCTTGATAATCTCAGGGGTAAGTTGAGAGATTTCATCCTCAATCTTGATTCCCTGTTTGATTGTTTTTCTACCTTTTTCTGTTAGTCTTATCTTCCTGTGGCTCACCTCATGAATTCTAATTACATTCTTTCTTCCCTTAAGGAGTTCTGCAGCCTGCTTGAGCTCCGGGTTGAGAGTACTCTCCAATAACCTGCCTTCCTTCATAACACTCAGAAGAAGTTCCTCATCAGGCGTTTCTCTTTCTTTCATACCATTATCGGTGGGTTTGAGTACTCCTGAGTCGATTACAGCAAGATTCTTTCTTTTCAGCCAGCCGAGAGCAATAGTTACCTCATCCCTGCTGAGAATGGAATTAAGTTCCTTCAGCTCTATTTCACCCTTTTTATTCAGCAGTTCAAATGCGCGCCTTTCAGGTAGGCCTTTTTCTACATAGACCTTACCTTCTTCTCCAAGTTCAATAGCTTTATCCTCAAAATCCTCTACTTCTACAACTCCTTTAAGAGAAAGCCATGAAACTGCCCTGTTAACACTACTAAACTCTATTCCAGCATCTTCAACTATCTCTTCTGGAGAGGCCATTCCAAGCCTGTCGAGAGCCTTCAGAACAAGCTTCTCATGCCTATGTAGCTCTTCCTGCTGCATTAGTCTCTCCTTCTTCAAAGTATAGAGAAGCCATGAAAATAAAAAAGACACCCATTAATATATAATATTCAAAACTTTGTCTGCTATAGATTACATTGTAGAGTGAGATAAAGCCCATCAGAATTGCCAGACCAGAGTACAACCAGAAAATTTCACTTTTCGATATTTCCTTCTCAAGATAGTAAAATGTAAAAACAACAACAAGAAAACCAGCAATAAGTGCAAACGTTAAATCCATTTTATTCACCACCCAGTGCCTGTACTATTTCTTTTACTTTGGAATAAGCATTTTTAGCCTCTTCCACCGCAGTACCTGTAACTATTATATTGGCTCCAGCCTTTATAACCTTTTCAGCATCTTCTCTATTTTTTATTCCTCCTCCGACTATAACCGGTATGTCAACAGTAGCCTTTACAGCCTCTATCAATTCCACAGGTACAGGTGACGGTGCACCAGAACCTGCCTCAAGGTAAATCAGCCTGAACCCTAGGTACTGGGCTGCAAGGGCATAGGCTGCTGTCAGAGAAGGCTTATTTCTGGGAAGTGGCTTTGCTTCTCCCACCCAGCCAACTGCACCGCCTGGTTCGACAATAAGATATGCCATGGAAATAGGTTCAACTCCAGCAAGCTTGACAGCCTTTGCACCCACTGCCTGAGCCCCTGTTATATAGTAGGTATTCTGCGAATTGAGAAGGCTCATGAAAAATATCGCATCTGCAAACTTTGAAACGCCGGAAACATCACCAGGAAATAATATCACAGGACAATTAACATTTTTTCTGATTTCTTTCACAGTAGTATCAAGGGTGTACAGATCTATTCCTGCACTTCCTCCTACCATTATTACATCGGTGCCAGCTCTTTCAGCCTCCTCTGCAATAATCCCAGCTCTATCAGGGCTCTGTTTATCAGGGTCAATAAGAGTGAAGTGCATAGGCCCTTTCTCAAGCCTTTCTTCTATATAGCTTAGAACCTTCATAATAATCTGGGCAAGAAAACCACCCATTTCAATGGGTGGAGGAATTGCCCTACCTCACATAGTTTAAAATTTGTATAAGAGTAATAATTTTTAATCCAATCCAAACCAGCAGGTATTTCAACCTGCTCATTGTTCCTAGCACTACTACCAGGTATTAGTTTCTTATGCATGTTTAACGCAGGAACTCTCAAGTCCTGTCCACTCTTGCCAGAGTGTAAGTCCTCATCGGAGTTGTTATTAACCTGTATTTTGTAGGGCACACTGAGACTTTTATCTCTGTTTAATGCTCCACTTACAGAGCAGGGAACTTGAGGAGCATCCTCTGGTGTGTTCTTTAACTCTACCAATAACTTCTGCATTCTTCAATGCCTCCTAATCAACCAATTGCTCTTATCCCTCACGGGGACAAGCCACCCGTTTTAATGGGTGGTGATTGACTTTACTCTTCATCGCTTTTCTTTCTTCTTTGTCCTGAGTGACTTGGAACCGCACTTTCTGCACTTATCGGCCAGCCATGGGTTTCTTGCCTTGCATTTTCTGCAAATTTTGACGTGGAAAAGCCTGTTTTCTGCTTCTGGAAATCTTGCCATAATAAATCCTCCAAAAAGTATGACTTTTTCAAATTTAGATAGTAACCCTTATAAATTTAACTCCTGCAATTTTAGCTGCAACATAAACAGTGAGCTACTTCTCTCTTCCAGAAGGAGACTTCCCAACAGTAAAGTTAAATAGGGCACACAACAAGAAACTCCTGAGGTTTAGTCATGGCAGAATTTGTGGTTACTCCCTGGGAAGTCAAAGGAGAGATAGACTATGAGAAGCTTATAGATAAATTTGGAACCTCACCCATAGATGAGGCTCTTTTGAAGAGAATAGAGAAGCATACAGGGGAACTTCATGCATTGCTGAGGAGAAAGATTTTTTATTCCCACAGGAGTTTAAACTGGATTGTCAGCGAGTATGAGAAGGGCAATAGATTTGTGCTCTACACGGGCAGAGGACCAAGCGGTCATACTCATTTAGGGCATCTCATGCCATGGATTTTCACTAGATGGCTTCAGGAGAAATTTGATGTAAGACTTATTTTCCAGCTTACAGATGATGAGAAGTTTCTCTTCAATCCAGACTTCAGCCTTGAAGACACAAAAAAATTTTCCTATGAAAATGCCCTTGATATAATTGCCCTGGGATTTGACCCTGAAAAGACAGAGATTTTCCTTAACACAGAATACATAAAAATTCAGTATCGGATAGCTTTGAATGTGGCAAAGAAAATAACCCTTTCTACTGCAAAAGCTGTTTTTGGATTTAAAAATGAAACAAATATAGGTATGATATTTTTTACAAGTATGCAATCCGCACCCTGCTTTCTGGAATCTGAGAGGGAGAACAGGGCAGTGCCCGTGCTTATACCATGTGCCATAGACCAGGACCCTCACTTTAGAATTACAAGGGATGTTGCACCTTCTCTTGGCTATCCGAAACCTGCTCTGATTCACTGTAAATTCTTCCCAAGTCTTGCTGGTGGAGATAAGATGTCTGCCTCAAAGCCAGAGACCAGTATATATACTGTGGATAATCCCAAGGAAGCAAGAAAGAAGATAATGCAGGCTTTTACAGGCGGTCAAGAAAGTGTTGAACTTCAGAGAAAAGTGGGAGGCAACCCTGGTGTGTGCAGCATATATCAGTATTTGTATTACTTCTTTGAAGAAAATGATGAGAAAATTAAAGAACGCTATTCAGCCTGCACATCAGGCGCGATTCTCTGTGGTGAGTGCAAGAAATATCTTGCTGATAGAGTTGAAAAGTTTCTTATCGAGCATCAGAAGAAGAGAGAGAAAGCAAAGGAGTTACTCGAAGAATTCATAGTGAGAGATTAGCTAGCTGATTCCGAGCTCTTCTCTGAGCCTGCATCCCATGCATACTGCCTGAGATGTTGTATTTGAACATTTCTCGCACTTCCTCATAGGTGATGATGACACCTCTGGAGAGGTTATTTTGCCGAGGAGTTTCCTGTAGCCGCTCAGTATTGAATATTTTATACCCGGACTGCTCTCTTCAAGGTTATTTATCATGTCTCTTATTCTGGCTCTGAATGATGTTGCATAAGGACATTCATCAAAGCTTACAGGAAAATCATTGAGAATAGAGAAGAGAGCCACTTCTTTCTCTGGCATTTCTATAAGAGGTTTTATTCTTGCCACAAGCCTGGGTTTGCCTGTTGTAGTGCCTATCTTAATCAATCTCTCCACATCTCCCTTTATATAATTCATAAGTATTGCCTGAACCTCATCGTCAAGATTGTGCCCTGTAGCAAGCCTGTGTGCACCAAGCTCAAGTGCCTTCAGGTTTAGCAGTTCCCTTCTGAAAACCCCACAGTAGGTGCATGGTGTTCTCTTGCCCAACTCAACCATTTCATCCAGACTCTTTGAGTATTCCTGCCTGAAGCTTATCACTTCAAGTTCAAGGTCAAGTTTCCGGCAGAATTCTTCGGCTATCTTCACAGTTTTTTCTCTGTAACCCCCTATACCTTCATCCACAAGGATGCAGTGGAGTTCAAGGTCAAGTTTTTTTCCAAGTTTTTTTATTATATGTACGAGGGTCAGGCTATCCTTACCACCTGAAATTGCAAGAGCAACCTTCTCACTTCTATTCAGCATTTTCTCTATTTTAAGTGTTTTATTCACCTTTCTTTCGAAATATTCAAGAAAATGGTATCTACAGAAACTCTGTCCGCTATAGCGCCTTATATAAACAGCCTTTTCACTGCATCTACTACATTTCATCTTCTCTGGGCAGGATTACCTGATTTACAAATGTGGAGGAGGAATTGCCCTTTTCACCTCTTTAAAAATTATAATTTTAATCCAATCCTTCTTACACCATACTCCTTTATTTTACCCCTATTTCTCTCAATATTATCAAATATAATCTCTGGTGTCAGCATTCTTCACACCCTTTTATTGCAAAAGTGGACATTTTTTATGAATGAACTACCCAGGACTAAAGTCGTTGGTTTTCTGCTACGTCTGTCATAAAAGTAGCATTTATATTACTTAAATTATTCCATTTATCCTATTAACTATATATTTGCCCCGCAATTATTGCTCCTCCACCTTAACAAGACGCTTACCCATAAGATTTAATTTAAATCTTCGGACGGTTTCAGGGGCTAATACTTCGCCTTTCGGGCTCTTAAAATATAAAGCGTCAAAGGGGCATTGAACAATACAGGCACCACACTGTACACATTTATCTGCTCCCGGCATTGTTGCAATATGCCTGCTCTTATCCACCTCATAACAATCCCTTGGGCAAACCTGTTCACACATACCAGCGCCTCTGCATTTTTCTTCATCGAGAATAACCTTTAGCAATCTGTCCTCATGCAAACCACTCTTATAAACAGGGGTACTGCCCATTAAATCAATACTTATTAAAAGAACAAAGACAAATGAGACGAGACCCCAGCGGAAAATGAATCCAGAAGTAAAATTAGATATTAAAATGCCATAGACGGCAATGAAAAACATAAAAACTCCCCACAGTATCAGCGGAACACGGCCGAAATCGAAAATAATAGTATATTTGCTGAAACTCGTCCCTTTTTTCTTTGTATTTAACCATTTGGAATAAAGAGGGAATGATATAAAAATTAACAATGATAAAATCCATAAAAAGGTGGCTACAGGCAGAACCATATCACGAAAGAAGTGAAATGTTATAATAGATGCAATAATCGAAAAGGGAAATGCCCACATAGCAGCCATTTCAATTCTCTGCATCAGAGGGAATCTGACCTCCCGCATTTCCTTGGTTTTTATGAACATGTTTTTAAGAAATGCAGGGACATCCTTTGCATAAACCGGTCCCCAGTGCACTTTCCATCCAGTCTTCTTCTTTATAACACTGGATTCAATACCAGTGGCAGCAAGCTGGGGAAGTACCACATTCCTGTGATTCACAAGTTTTTCAATTCCACTGGTCTTTAAAACTGAAATAACATCATGATTTGTAAAATGACCACCTGTGGCAGCACACCATACATTTATTCCCCTGCTATTGGCAACAAGAAGATAGCAATCTATTCCCTTCAATGCCCTTTTTACTCTTTCTACAGTCAGGTGATAATTGCAGGTTAGAAAAACTGGCGAGTCCCTACCAGGGTTTCCTATTTTAATCAAACCTGTTTTGCTTGGAAAAGGAAACCCCCTCAGTAAGGTTTCAACAATATTTACAATGATATATTTGAGTCGATTCATAATAATCTGGGCAAGGAGACCACCCATTTTACTGGGTGGATGAATTGCCCTACCTCACTTAGTTTAGAATTGTACTCCTTTCCCATATTTTACTAACTCCACTTTCTTAACATTAATATCAAATTATAATCTTAATTCAATCCAAACCAGCAGGTATTTTAACCTGCACACTGTTCATATCACTACTCCATGTATTGGTTTCTTATGCATGTTTAATACAGGAACTCTCAAGTCCTGCCTACTCTTGCCAGAGTGTAGGTCCTCTTCGGAGCTGTTATTGGTCAGTACTATGCAGGGCACACTGAGACTTTTGTCTCTGTTTAATGTCCCACTTACAGAGCAGGGGACTTGAGGTGCATCCTCTGATGTGTTCTTAAACTCTACCAATAACTTCTGCATATTACTATACCTCCTAATCAACCTGTTACCCATGTCTCTCACGAGGCAGGCCACCCATTTTAATGGGTGGTGATTGACTTTGCTCCCTCTTCAGGATTTCTTGCTACCAGCTCAATAAAATTTTCCAGTTTGTTCAATCTAACTGATTCTATTATCAGGCCTGCTTCTTCTATTCTTTCTGGTAAATCTCTAACTGCATTTGTAGTAGTCTGGGTAATAAGGTAGGTGATTATTACAAGAGGAAATCTTATCAGCCAGTTAATAGTCCTCTTTAAAATGTCTTCAGGTATTACTTCATCTGCAATGAGCAGAAGACCTCCCGGCTTCAATATTCTTTTTACTTCTTTTAAGGTATAGCTTAATTCATCTTCAGTGAGTTCTGAAAAGGTAAGACCGCTCATAACAATATCATAGCTTTTGAATTCCTCGCTTCCAAGTTCAGCAACACCCATCTCACATAGTTTAATATTCTGTGCAAGATTCAGCTCATTTACTTTCTTTTGTACAATTTCCAGCATCTGAGGATTAACATCAATTCCCATAACAGTTGCATTTTTACTGGCAGCCTTAAGTGTCAATGCCCCAGTACCACAGCCAATATCAAGCACCCTCTGTCCCTCTTTTATATGGGATACAAGGCTATCATAGGTCTTACCCAATCTTCCAAGTGTGAGAATGCGAATGCCCCTGTCATACCTACCTGGGGCAGATTCAAGGATTTTCATTAAGATATATGTACTCATCTGAAAAGACCCTCTTAATAAAAATAACAGTATTTTTATTCAGCCTGAAGTTATTTACCCTGTGAAGTTAGATTAAGGCTTTGCAGCAAGCTTTAGTTTGGTCTTATAGAGTTTATTACCACTGTAAAACTCAATTTCGAGTTCATCACCGGGAGAATGATTTGATATAACTTTGATAAGGCCCTGCATACTTTTTATCTTCGTGCCATCCACCTTTACAATAATATCTCCACCGGCAGGATAAGTTTCATTCCCTATTATAACCTTCCTGTCTACACCTTTCAATCCGGCAACATAGGCAGGACTACCTGGAAAGACTGTTATAATAAGGGCACCGCTCTGTATAGAAAGATTAAGTGCTTTGCTATAGTTTTTATCTAACGTTATACCCATTATTCCCATAACTGCCTGATTATCTCTCTCATTGGGTTCCTGAGATATAAGCTTTTCAGCTATTCTTTTTGCTTTATTGATTGATATTGCAAAGCCTATTCCGATATTACCCCCATTGGGAGAGAGTATGGCTGTGTTTATACCTATTACTCGACCACGCATATTAAGGAGAGGTCCTCCACTATTTCCGGGATTAATAGATGCATCTGTCTGAATCATACCATTGATCACAGTGTTAGTATTCTTCTCAGAGATACTCCTATTTAGAGCACTTATTATTCCCATGCTGGCTGTAAGATCTAGACCAAAGGGATTACCAACAGCGAGTACAAGCTGCCCTACTTTCAGCTTTGAGGAATCTCCAAGATAGACTGGCTTAAGCTTAAGTCCATTAGGATTGATTTTTATCACTGCAATATCATTTCTAGGGTCTTCTCCAACAAGGCTGGCATAAGTTGTTCCTCCATCTGGCAGTCTAACTCTCAGGAAATCGGCATTCTTAATCACATGATAATTAGTAAGAATATAACCTTTTTTACTTATAACAATTCCAGAGCCCAACCCTTCTTGTGGTACAATCTGAAGAAAGTAATTCCTTTCAAGTATTGTTGTTGTTATCTGCACAACACTCGGAGAAACCTTATTATAAACCCACTCAAGATTAGTCTCATTAATTGTGCTGAAAACAGTAACCTCCTGCTTTTTAACCAACCCACTGTCTGGATTAAAGTAGAGAACAACAGTCGAGGTTATAATAGATGCAATGAAAGCAACTGCCAGATAGCTGAGAAACTTCTTATTCCCCATTGATTGTAATTTCTCTTTATGGAATTTAAAGTTTACCTATGTCATATACACTTCCTCAACCTTTTCGTGCTTTGTTGCCTTTGCCCGCTCATTGAGAACTTCAAAACAGCCTTCGATAGCCTCTTTAATGTTCTCCAGCGCTTCTTCTGTGGTATCTCCCTGAGAGTGACATCCAGACAAAGCTGGGCAACTTATGTTGTAACCTCCATCCTCTTTATCTTTCCTTATAATAACTCATAATTTCATGTTACCATCCATCTAAGGTTGTAAGCTTAACATATTTAAACTTCCCGTAAATGTTTAACACCGCTCTGTACCTATCAAAGCCTATATTTCTGGTAATTTGATTCGTATATATCTTCAAATACTAAAATTAGATATACCTATCCCCAATCTCATGCAACCGCTTACAGATTGGCACAAATTTAATCTCCGTCCTTCTACCCCTCCAGTTCACCTCCTTTGTGTCTCAATAATCTCAACCTTATGCATGAGCAAGTGCATATATCTAAAAATATTTATAGATTTTGTAACAGTTGTATAGCAGTTTCAAAAAGCCTGTGACAGTTCTCGACATGGAGTTTTTAACTCTATGATGTATTTTGTTTATCTTCCTCTCCTTGAAAAAGAAAAATAGGCTTTAAACTCTGATATATTATGCCCCCGCCGGGATTCGAACCCGGGTCTAGACCTCCGCAGGGTCCTATTCTATCCAGACTATACTACGGGGGCTAACTCTAGTGATGTAGCTTAACCTTTGAATATTTTTTGATTTTTTTCTTCAATCTGTCTCTCTAGGTTTTCTACTATCTCTTCTATTACATCTATGGATGCATGGCTTGTAAGGTCAAGGCTCAGAGGAGTTATAGATATACAGTTTTCGACCCTTACAGCATGCACATCTGTACCTTCTGGAGCATCGAAAATAGCATCGCCGTCTATCCAGAAGTAGAGTCTCCCCCTCGGGTCTCTGCGTTTCTGCACTTTTGTTGTGTACATCCTCTTTGCCAGCCTTGTAATTTTAATTTTAGCTTTATCTGCTCTTTCGGGCACATTCACATTGAGCACATCCACACCTTCAGGAAGGCCATTTTCAAGTATATATTCTGAAATTTGCCTAACTGTGAGCTCTGCCAGTTTAAAATCCTGGTCAGGCTGAATCTGTTCAAACTTAGCCTTCTCATTGGAGTGCAGGGATATGGCAATGGCAGGCAGAGAATGGTTGGCTGCCTCAAGAGCTGCACCAATAGTTCCACTGGTAGTTGCCTCAAAGCTCAAATTTTCTCCAATATTAATGCCAGAAACCACAAGGTCAGGTCGCCGGTTAAAAATTCCATAAACACTTACTATAACAGCATCCACAGGTGTGCCATTGACAGCATAAGCCTCAACCCCCTCAATTTTTGTCTTTGAAACACTTACAGGAGTAAAGAGGGAAATACTTCTACCAACTCCACTCTGCTGAACTGCAGGTGCACAGACAATAACCTTACCGAGGGGCTTGAGGGCTCTAACAGCAGCTTTTATCCCGGGAGAGTTCACACCATCATCATTGACCACAAGTATTATTTTTTCCATTATTTAATAATGACAGTAGACCTAATTATCTTTTTCTATCTTTTCCCTGTAGGTTCTCAGTGCTGCTTCAAAGAGGCTAAGAAAAGCTGGTCCAAGAATAAGCCCTATCAGACCAAAGACTATTGGACCGGAAATAAAGCCCAGAAGTACTATAAAGGGATGTGTTTTGCCATATCTGCCAGATATATAAGGCCTTAGAAGCAGGTCAGGTATAATTGTGAGAGCAAAGAACCCGAAGATGAATACTACTATACTTGCTGTTATATTGCCAAAGGCAAATAGAGTAATACTCATAGGCATATAGACAAGCCAAGTGCCTATAATAGGTAAGAGTACTGCCACAGCTGTAAAGCTGCCAATGAGTATTGGATAATTCATCAGAGGCGGAACTCCAAATATAAGGCCGATTAAATAATAACCTATTCCAGCTATTCCACCCACAAGAAGTGATGTAACAAGGTAACCCAAAAAAATCCCATAAAGCATGTCACCAGAAATATCAAGAAACGAAGAAGATACAACCTTTTTTTCTACCGGCACAAGAGAGAGAAGAAATGTTCTGATATGGTATCTGTCTCTCAGCATATAGAAGGAACCTGCAAGAATTATAAAAATCTTAATTACAAGCTCAATACTAGCTCCAATACTTTGCAGTATTACTTCCGGGTTCAGATCAATCCTTATATCTTCAATAGCCTTCGTGTATAATGTATCCCAGTTTATATAATTTTTCAGAGGAAGGTTTAAACTAATAGTGGAGAGTTTGTAGAATTCATTAGAGTACAGCTGGATAATCTGTACACTTAGAAAAACAAATGGCATAATCGCCAGTATAACAACTATAATGGCTGCTGCAGTCCTGTTTTTTATTTTTGTTTCCAGCCAGTCTGTAAGAGGAGAAGCGATATACGCAAAGAAGGCAGAGACAATAACTGCATCAAGTATAGGTCTTATGACATAAAGAGCGAATATAAATAAAGAAAGGAGAATAAGAATAACACTCAGCCGCTACATCCTATCATTTTCCATAAAAAAACCCTGATTTTATTGGGTTAAAAACCTTTCGATATTTTTTAAGGTGTTACAATATCTATCTATTTGACATTATTTGACATAGCTGAGCGGGGGTTGCCGAGTGGCCAAAGGCGCTAGATTCAGGGTCTAGTCGATAAGTTCGTTCGAGGGTTCGAATCCCTTCCCCCGCATTGTTTTGATTTTCTCTTCGGAAGATGCCCATGCCATTGCTACTTCTATGAAAACATCTGCAGGAGGGTATAATAACTGATGTATGAGTTTTCATATAAACGAGGCTGTTGCATAATCCTACCAACGACCAATTTTCAATTTTCACGATGTCTCACATTTTAGCAGCTTATTAAATTTATTAACCTAACTTACGTTATATTTTTAGATATAAAACAACAGTAGATAACAATAGAAGCCAAGAAAGTTGGCGGGTGAGCGGTTATTCTCTCTTAGCAATAGCATTATAGACAACAGCTATTATTGCTCCACCAATCGCACCATCAATAAATCCCCATACTGCTCCAATTATTCCGCCTAAAAATGTTGGAGTAAATCCTATATAAACTGACGACATCATTTCAACAAATTTTGTTCCCCAACCAAATATTGATACCCAGCCTACAAATAACATGCAGACTGCCCAAGAAGCTCCCAGTCCAACAGCCAAGGCTTTTACATTTAGCTTTTCCATGGTTTATATTTAAATCTTAAATTATGTATAAATCTTTCGACATTTTAAGCGACCCCGTCAATTGCGATTAACGAGTATTCACCGAACTTTTTATTCGCATAACCTCTCAGGTAAGGGTTAAACTGAAGTTTTTAAAACTTGATTTTATTCTGGTTTTAGATATCAAAAAGCTTTCGCCATAAAAGATTTCAAAAATCCTTCATAAATTTTTTATCCTTAAGCTCAGGCAATTTTGATGAGTCAATTAACTGCAAGAATTCTTGAGTATTTTTACATTTCGAAGATTCTCTGAACTATTTTGGAAATAAATCCTATTTCACTCATTATTTTTAAACTTGTGGTGATATACCACAAAGCAGTTAAAAAGTTAGGGGAATGTCACAGGCTATAAATGTCTTCGTAAAACATGGGATTTTTGGTAAAGAGTGGGAGGAAAAGAATATTAAGGAAATCATGGAGAAAGAGGAAGGGAAATGACGAAGATTTTAACTGAAAAAGAATGAACAATTCATGGCCTTATTCTTGCAGGTTTGTTATATCTTATTAGCATGACCATATTTTCTTCATGTAATTCAAAAAATACCTATAAGCCTGCCTCCCAGTCCAATAGAAAACTCAGAGAAGGCTATTGCGCCAATGGTCTCAGGAATGGCTGCGCTGAAATGGTATGGAATTGTTGTAAGCAACAATATTGCTGATATAGCAAGAAATACAGTAGATAGTATGAACCATCCCCACACACGCTCTGACCTTTCCATGAATTGGTCTATGCCAAGGGTTACCATCCCTATTAAGGCCCAGCAGATAGAAATCTATAGATACATATCTGTGAAGAAAAGTCCCCTTCGGAAACGCTCCTATTATTATCAGAGATATCATTCCTGCCCTGAAAAATACCACTCCTGCAATGCCCATCTTCCTTTTTATATTCCAAGGTAGTCCAAGAGTGAATATTAAACCACATATACCGGCAACTTTTGCTGAAACTCTTACTTTCATTCTCATAATATCACATTATATTCAATAATTACATATATTATTTATCACAAATATATGTTTGTATTTAAAAAATTGTCAGAAAAGAAAGCAGGGTTAGGGCGGGACATACTTTATTATTATATAAACACATCCAGAAGGACAAAAATAATAATCTATCAGGTATATAAATTACCTATGAAAGACCCAAAAAAATTCTGGACAAAAAAGAAAGCGCGATGGTACATGAAGGCTATAGAAAGCTGCAATTATCAGCAGAAAATTATCTCTGTAATTGGCCCCCTGTTAAAGCCAGAAGATACCCTGCTGGATATTGGAGCCGGGGTTGGTGCCTTTTCTGTCCCTCTGGCAAAGAGAGTAAAAAGGGTTACAGCAATGGAACCTTCACCAGCCATGGCAGAGGAGCTTGAAAACTATGCAAAAAAGGAAGGAGTTTCAAATATCACTATTCTTCAGGAACTATGGGGTGAAGTTTCTGTTGAACCACATGATGTTGTGCTGATTGCCAACACACCTGTTGTCAAAAATCGTGAAGCATTAAAAACTGTAATAAAAAAAACTACACGACTTGTTATTTTAGTTATGTCAATGCCGGAGGAAAATAAATTCTTCTTCAAAGAGCTTTATCCAATAATATTTAAAAGAGAGTACTCTTCCAAAATAGACCTTAAAGAGGTTTTCAGTATACTCGATGATTCAAAAATTAAATATAATGTAAAAGAAGTGGAATACAACTTTGACCAGCCCTTTGGTAATCTGGAAGAGGCTGTTGAATTCTGGAAGGAATATGTGGTGCTGGAAAACTATGAAGATTTCCTTAAGAAATTCCTTGAAAAAAGACTTGAAAAAGATGGTGATGGATTTAGATATCCATTAAAAAATAGTGCCCTAGTTATATGGTTTATCCCGGCTTTCAAGTTACCATAGTCGTTTATCATATAATTTAAAATATAATTTATATCTGGAATATTATCACTGATGTTAAATTATGCAGTTTATATAAAATCAACTTCTCCACAGGAGGAGGGTTTATTGAGGTATTTCCTTTGGCAGATTCTCAAGAAAAATATTTGCAGAAGTTTGGCTTGAGAGGTATTATTATTATTATATGTCTCCTAGCCCTCTCTAACCCATCGATTCACGCCTTGGAACATGTAAAAGTTGGAGTTTATGAAAATCCTCCTCTTGTATTTACAAATAATCATGGTAATGTCGAAGGTATATATATTGACATTCTTAATAATATAGCCTCAAAAGAACACTGGAAGCTTGAATATGTAGAGTGTAGCTGGGATAATTGCCTCAATATGCTAAAAAATAACTCTATAGATATTCTTCCGGCAATAGCATATTCAAAGGAAAGAAGCAAGATTTATGATTTTAACAATGAAACAGTTATATCAAACTATGCTGTTATTTATGTTAATAAAGGCTCAGATATAAAATCTTTTATTGACCTGCATAACAAGCGTATAGGTGTGGTTAGAGGTGACATTCACTATACTGGGGAAGGAGGAATAAAAGACATACTAAAGAAATTTGATATAAACTCTACCTTTGTTGAATATAACACATATTCTGGTGTATTAAAAGCTCTTGAGGAAAATAAAATTGATGCTGGTGTTATTAACAGACTCTATGACACCCGGCATGGACTAGGTTATTCTAATATTGAAGAGACAAGTATAATATTTAACCCCATCGAACTCCGTTTTGCCTTTACAAAAAACATTACAAAAAGTAAAGCACTTATTGAAGGGATTGATTATAATCTAGCTGAAATGAAGAAAAACAAAGGTTCTGTATATTATAAGACAATAGAGAAGTACATTGGAGGGGAAAGTGGATTCAAAACGTTGCCACAATGGGTGAAAAAACTATTTTTAGCAGCTGCTGCGCTTTTAATTCTATTTGTGGTCACACATTTAATGCTGAGAAGAGAGCTCAGAGCCAGAACAAAGGAAATTTCTGGAAAGAATTCTGAACTTATTAAGGAAATAGGAGAACGGAAAATTGCAGAAGAAAAACTTCGAAGAGCTAATAAAGCCCTCAGGACACTGAGTGATTGCAATCAGGTGCTCATCAGAGCTAATGATATGTCTAAATTTCTCAATGATATATGCAGAATAATTGTGGAGGTTGGAAGTTATCATCTAGCCTGGGTAGGCTTTGCAGAACATGACAAAGAAAAGACAGTTCGTCCAGTTGCTAAATATGGGAATAAAGATGATTATGTTGAAGTAGTAAAGATTTCTTGGGATGACAGCGTTCTAGGAAGAGGACCCACCGGCACTGCAATTCGTACCGGCAAAACATGTTTTTCTAAAAATATACTCACCAATCAGGATTATAAACCTTGGCGTGAAGAGGCATATAAGCGTGAATATGTTTGTTCTATTGCAATACCCCTTAAGGTAGAGGAAAAAGTTATTGGTGCCCTGAATGTGTATTCAAGTGAGGAGGATGCTTTTAACTGGGAGGATATGAAGTTCCTTGAAGAGCTTGCCAATGATATTGCATTTGGAATAGTGACACTGCGCAATCGTATAGAGCGCCAGAAGGCTGAAGAGGATTTAAGGAAGTCAGAAGAGAAGTATCGCATGGTTGTTGAGAATGTAAATGAAATTATCTATGTGATTGAGGATGACCTCCTTAAAGGGAAATTGAGATTTATAAGTTCGAAAGTTGAAGATATTACTGGATACTTACCTGAAGAATTTCTTGAAAACCCTGGTTTATGGATTGACATAGTATATCCTGATGACCTTGTTGATATCCAAAGTGCAACAGAGGAGATTTTAAAAACAGGAAAACCAGGAACCAGAATTTATCGTATCTGCCACAGGAAAACAGGAAATCGTGTCTGGATAGAAGATAAAATTGCACCTCAGCATGATGAGAAGGGCAGGATAACAGCATTTTTTGGAGCCGCAAGAGATATAACCGATAGGAAAAATGCCGCAGAAATGCTCAGGCGCACAGCTGAGAAGCTCAGTGTGATTCATGAAATTGACAGAGATATTATTGATAAGCTGAATATAGACTCTATACTGAAATTTATTGTCAATAAAGCAAGAGAGCTGACAGAAGCTGATGTTGCCTTCTATGGTATTGTTGAAGGTGATACCATGAGATTGTATGTAGCTAGTGGAACAACAAAAGATATAACTGAAAATTTCAAGTTTAGGAAAGGTACAGGGATAGGCTGGTTTGCTATAGAGAATAAGAAACCTGTTGTAGTAGAGGATATATATAATGAAAAGAGAATAAAAAATATTCGCTATGATAGACTTGAATTAGAAAATCTTGTATCTCTTATTGCTGTTCCATTCTTTTCTGGCAAAAATGAACCTCTTGGTGTACTTTTTGTAGCTAACCGCAGAAAAACAAAATTTACTGAAGAGCAGATAGATACTATCACATCTTTAACCTTCCAGGCAACTATGGCTATTGAACATCCAAAGCTCTACAGTGAATTAAAGAAGGCACATGAAAAACTCAGAGTAGCCTATGATGAGCTAAAAAGTATTTCTGAGCTTAAAAGAAACATTATTTCAAATGTAAGCCACGAACTTTACACACCCCTTACAATTATAAAAGGGTCACTTGACATCCTCAGGGATGAAGAAAAAGATGAGAACAAGATAAAACTATTACAACTTGCTCATAATGCTATTTCTAGGCAGAAATTGATTATCAGGAATTTAATAGAAGCTGCTGAGCTTGAAAGAGGTAAGATAAAACTTGAGCTTAGACCTGTTAAGATTGAAGAATTAATATTAAGTCTGGCTGATGAGTTCCAACCCCAGTTACTGGATAAAGGAATAAGTATGTCCATAAACATAAAAGAAGATATTCCACCGGTACTGGCAGATAGAATACGTATTAAACATATTCTCAGAAATCTTATAAATAATGCAATAAAATTTAATAAGAAAGAAGGGAAAATACTTATTGAAGTGGAGAAAAAAGAAAATATCGAAGTATGTGTGGAGGATACAGGTATAGGAATACCAGAAGATAAAGTTAATAAAATTTTTCAGCAGTTATATCAGATAGATAGTTCAACTTCAAGGCGTTACGGTGGTACAGGTATGGGACTTATGGTAGTTAAGGAAACAGTCAAGGCTCATGGAGGAAGCATATCTATTAAGAGTAAGGAAGGTAAAGGCACAAGAATCTGCTTTACTCTACTGTCTGCAAAGAAGGAGGTGGAATAAATGGCAACAATACTTCTAGTTGATGATGAACCTGAAATGAGGCTTTTAACCAGAACTATTCTTGAAAAAAAGGGTTATGATGTGATAGAGGCGAGAGATAGCGATGAGACACTAGTTATCCTAGATAAAGAAAAACCAGACCTTATACTTCTGGATGTGATGATGCCTGGCCTTAACGGCTGGGATTTATGCAGAAAAATAAAAAATAAAGAAGAATTAAAAGATATTCCAATTATAATGTTCACAATAATGTCAGAGAGTCATAATATAGAAAGGAGTTTTAAATCTGGCGCAGATGCTCATATAAACAGGCCTTTTGAGATGAAAGAGTTTCTGGATATTGTGAATAAGTTCCTTAAGAAGGGTTAAGTCTGTTTATGAGCTTTTCTTTTTTTGTAGTAAATATATAAAATAATAAGAAGGGCTGAGAAAAGTAGCATGAGTTTTGTTGCAAGGGATGAATACTGCCTTATAAGCTCGGGGCTGGTTCCAACCAGATAACCTATAAAGGCGAGAATTGTTACCCAGAGCCCTGCTCCAAAAGATGTATAAAAACAAAATTTTGCCATATTCATCTTACCCAGTCCTGCTGGAAAGGAGATATATTGCCTCACCCCTGGGATAAGCCTGCCAATAAATGTGCTTATCTCACCATGCTCCTGAAAGAATCTCTCCACCTTTACAAGTTTATCCTCATTTAAGAAGAAGTACTTCCCATACCTGAGTATTGTAGTTCTACCTAGAGTTTTAGCAATATAGTAATTGAAAAGAGAACCCAGAAGACTTCCAGCTATACCAAAAAAGACAACAAGATATAAATTAAGCTCTCCCCTGCTGGCAAGATAGCCTGCAGGAATGATTACAATCTCACTGGGAAAGGGAAAGAATGTGCTCTCAAGAAACATAAGCACAAGCACTCCTCCATAACCCAGAGAGCCGATTATTCCGACTATACTTGAAGCAATATTTTCTATCAACATATAACCACAAAACTATTAAATTAAGAGATTAAGATGTTATTATACGCTAGTTATTAATCTTTCTATTACTCATGCCTTCTGCTTCAGGTTTCCAGCCAAGAAAATCATGGCAATATAATTTCAGTACTTCGTAAAGTAATTTGAGCAGTTCGTAAAATACCTATGAAATTCTGGGTGATAAACATTTTGATGAATCGGTGATAACCACTTAGCCTCTTTTTCCTCTCTAGTGTGGATCTACCGGCAAGCCTGTCCTCTCTTGCCAGAGAGTATGTCCCGAGCGAAGTTGTTATTGACCAGTACTGTGCGGGACAATACTAAGAGTTTCCTCTCTGTTTAATGCCTCACTTACATAGCAGGGGACTTGAGGAGGAGCCCCTGATGTGTTCTTTAACTCTACCAATAACTTCTGCATTATTTAATGCCTCCTAATCAACCTGTTACCCTGTCTCTCACGAGGCAGACCATCCATTTTAATGGGTGGTGATTGATGAATTCACCCTTGTCACAACTCCTATTCCCTTACTTCTCCCTTCTCTGAATATAAACTTCATCCCCTCCTCTATATAATAAGAGGAATACTTGAAACTCATTCTGACTCTACCTCTATCTCCTGCTGCAAGAAAATCCTTTTCGAGAGGCTCCAGAGTAACAGTTTCTGAGATAGTTTCAAGATGAATTATGGGTTCATAACCTTCAGCTATTCTTGTGGGGTGATTGAGTATTGCAACATTTGCTTCAAAGCTTTTCACAGCTTTTAGATTCTTTTTGTATGTCAGAACCATGCCACGCCTTACTTCACCTTTATAACCTTTCAGTGCCACACCTACAATCTCTCCCACCTGAGCACTCTCAACACTATAATAATGAAGTTCGATACTTGCAACTCTGACCTCATGAAATGTACCAGAATAATCTGGCCCAAGATAAAGTGTATCGCCGACTTTGAGGTTTCCCTGTTTCACACTTCCGCTCACCACCAGCCCTACTCCTGACACATTGTAGACCTTATCAATATACATCATAAACTCTGCATTAAAATCAAGACCCGGCCTCTCTGGAAGCGAATAGAAAAGCCTGTGAAGAAGCTCCATGCCCAAGCCAGTTTTGGCAGAAGTAAACACAACAGGTACAAGCACAGAAAGATTAGAAAGGCTGCAAAGCTGCCTTATATCTCTCTCATCTCTTATTCTCTTTCCAACTCTGCCAACAAGAGAAAGAAGCTCATCAATCTCTCTCTCAAGTGCATAAATATCCCTTACTCTATCTGCCTTGGTAATTGCTATAATAACAGGGATATCCATGGCTATAAGAATACCAAGATGTTCTTTAGTTATACTTGTAATTCCACCATCAGCTGCTATTACAAGAAGTCCATAGTCCAGCTTCTGTCCTACAATTCCTCTTATAGTTGTTCTTAGCCAGGGTTCATGCCCCACAGTATCAACAAAACTGACAAGTTTCTTTGCTCTGGCAACAACATCTGCTCTGCTCTTTTTGCTGAGAGGATTTGAAAGATATATAACCCTGCCGCTGCTTGTAAAACCATAAACTGCATAGGATAAATCTGCACTAAGACCACGTTCGATTTCATGCTTGAGAGTATCAAGAAAAGCTCTTGTTTTGCCATTTCCATTATCAAGAATACCAGAAATCAAAGTGCCTATGAGAGTACTCTTTCCATGGTCAACGTGACCTGCTGTGGCAATTAGCAAATGATTTTTATCCAGTCTTTCCCTGCTTATTGTTACCCTGCAGATAAGTCTTCCATTGTTCTTTACAACCTCGGTCTCCTTAATGCTAAGACCAACTCCCCTTGCAATCTCTTCAATAACCTCAAGGCTCTCTTCAAGTTTTTCCCTAATTAAACCAACAGGAGTCCCATTGTCCTGAACGCCAAGAATATAAACAGCAGTTCCTGAGCCAAGGTTAAGCCTGTACTTCATCTGAGATGCAAGACTCTCTCTCCTCTCCTTCCTCTTCAGATGAAAGCCTCTGCTAAGAAACTCTTTGAACTCTACATTCCCACCTTCACCCTCTTTGATAAGCTCGGGTATACTCTTCATCAATTTTGTAAAAATGTATAACATTAGAAAATCTAGTATATTGCTTCCCTATAGGCTTTAACGTGAGAGGGTGCCAGTCAGAAATTTAATTATATAATTGAGAACTTCTTGGAGATTCCTGTCCCTATTATAACTTCTGAGCACTCTCATAGCTTCATTTCTATTGCTGAAATGCTTAACTTCCTCTGTTAAGGCAGGCATAACTCTAATAACATCATCCACTATAGTTATTGTAGCCTTTCTTGCAGTTCTAGAGAGAGGATTTAAATCAATGGCTATAACCCCTTTTCCCTGCCTGACAAGAGCTTCTGTCCTGTCTCCATCCTCTATGGCAACAAGGACAACATCACCTGAATAGATACCTTCTCTTGAAACTTTCCTTCTCTCACTGTTTATCCCAGGGATATCTGCACTGTATTCTGTTAGAATCTCATCCGCTCCGCATTCAAGGAGCTTTCTTTTTATTCTCTCAACTCTATCGTCATTCCTGTAGAAGAGGTTCACTTCAAGCTTTGCCTTAAGAGCTTTTGAAAGTTCCACCATGACTTCAGGGCATAGAGCAGCAGTATTGCCATTAACCGAGATAACCGGTGCTTCCGCAAGAAAAAGCAGCGCAGCTCCAGCTTTTATTGCCTCTCTAGCTGGAGGAACTGTTGTCTCTCCAAGAAGATAATTGAAAGCTTCCCCTCTTCCATGGGCAATTAGACCTTCAAGTACTGTAAAACCATCCCTGTAGCCATCAGCTAATTTTTCCCTTTTCTTCAGACTCTCATATCTGGGATGAGTATATGGTATCATTGATTCAGGAAACCTCCTGAGATTATAAGTTTAACTCCCTCTTCAACTGTCATCTTCATATGAACCACATCTCTCTCAGGAATTTGAACAACATAACCGGAAGTTGGATTGGGTGAAGTGGGTACAAATACATTTATAACCTTTTCTTCTGTCAAATTCTGAATCTCTCTGACAATAGTACCTGTGGTAAAACCTATAGTATAAACCCCTTTTCTTGGATATTCAATGAGCACAACACCTTTGAACTCGCTACCATCCTGAAAAAGCATCGTATGACTGGCATACTTCACCACAGAATAGATTGTTCTTATCATTGGAATTCTATCTATGGCCTCCTCTATAAAACCAAAAATCTTCCTGCCAATAGTAATTCTTACAAAAATACCCAGAAGGAAAATCACTAGAATTATGGCAACTATTCCAGTACCAGGGAAATAATAGCCGAATGCCTTCTGAATCACTGGTCTCAATATACCATCAAAAAATTCAAACATAAATAGAAGTATGTAAAAGGTCACTCCGAGAGGTAAAAGCACCAACAAACCTGTTATGAAGATATTTCTTATATTTACTTTTATCCTGCTCATATTAGCTTCGCCCCTTCATATTTTATGTTAGCTTTTATATAGGGTAGGTCTATTAAACCTTCCGCCTCTTCACTGAAGCTAAATATACTTCCACCGAGCATACACATACTTGAGTTTACTCCCCCTGCCTCAAGTATATCAACAGCATCTCTTACTTCATGGTTCATCAGGCCAGAGGTATATGAAAATTCTCTTGAAACTTTAAGAAAATTTTTCAGATTGGGACTTTTCAGCAACATATTTAAGCTTTTCTCTGCAGCACTATTTATTTTTTTTTGTACACCAGCATCAGAGAGAATATCCTTTGTGGATATAGCTGAATCAACTACAAAGCAGTAAACCTCAGCCTCTTCCTCAAACTTCAGCACCTCGCCTGTGCCGGGTGCTCCTGCTTTTTTTCTGACAACAAAACCGCCTGAAAGCTCTGCTATAACATCACCTAAACCAGTTAGATTTTCCACCTCGGCTATATGGGCAAACATGCCAAGCTCCATATCAGAAAAGCCAAGCTCCAGTGCTTTATTCAATGCAAAGGCTGTACTCAGTGCTCCTGCACCGCTCACACCAAAACCCTGCATCATTGGCATATCAATACTATGATTAACCTCTATCCTCAAGGGAGAAGAATCTATCATAGCCTTTATAACACTCTCTGTAACTGAACAGTCACATAGTTCAGAGCCGGCATGAATTTCAATCTTCTGCTTCTCAGCCTCCTCGAACTTAACTTCAGTTGTAACCCCCCTGTCAAGGACAATACCAGCACCAGAAGAGCCACTTCTCATTGGACTTTTATTTATATGAACCCCAAAAAAGCCTGTGATATGACATGGCGAGAATGCTTTTGCTCTCATTTAGCTGAGCCTCTTAAGAATTTCCTTAAATATAGAATAGCTTATATTTGATTTAGAAGCTCTTGGAAGCTTTAGAACCTCTCTGTCAGAGATGATAATTACTCCATTCTCATTGCTTCCCGCAGCCAGGGTAATATCGTTGGCAATAACCAAATCCAAAGAATGCTCTTTTAGTACCTTTCTTGAAGCTTCAATAAGCTTCATATCATCTTCTTCCGGTAAAGCTTTAAATCCAACTTTGAAACAGGAAAAACTTTTGACTGAAGCCAGAACTTTGGGAGAAGGTGTGAGCTCAAGGATAAGCTTATCTTTCCGTGAATCCAGTTTACCTTTAAACTTCTTTACAGTAAAGTCTCCAATAGCTGCTGCAGATATAAGAATATCAGCATCCTTTGCCTCATTTTCAACAGCTTTTAGCATCTCATCAATTCTTTTGGATTTAATTGTCTCGATATACGCAGGGAGAGGGTCAGTGACTCTGCCATGAATTAAAACCACTCTTGCACCTAGATAGAATGCTTCCTTAGCCAGAGCTATTCCCATTTTACCTGAACTTCTGTTTGTGATAACTCTCACATCATCTATATCCTCGATAGTTGCTCCAGCAGTTACTACAACTTTTTTTCCTGCTAGTTTTGGAGGCATGATAAGTTTTATTGTATAATCTACAATTTCTTCAATTGATGCAAGTTTACCTACACCCTCCTCCTCTTTAGGAGAAATAAAGGTGATGCCAAGTTTTTTTAGCTTTTCAATATTCTTCCTGATAACTACATTGGTAAGCATACCTCTGTGCATGGCTGGAGCTATTAAAAGCTCTGCCTGAGATGAGAGAGCCAGAAGAGTAACAGGAGTATCTGCTATACCATGAGCTATTTTTGAGATAGTATTTGCTGATGCCGGAGCTATTAAAACCAAATCAAATTTTTCGAGATGTTCTACTTTGCCCGTGATTTCTGTAACAGGTGCCGTACCAGTGGCAAATTCAATAGCTTTGGGAGTGATTATCTCTCCTGCAGAATGCGTTAAATAAGCTCTTACCTCTGCTCCATGCCTTATAAGTTCCCTTGCAAGCCTGACACATTCTACAGCAGCAATACTCCCAGTTACGCATAGAGCAATTTTTTTATTCAATAAACGCTCTGATTTTGTTGCAATTATATCTTGAAGTAAAGCATACTTAATTACCATAATTATTTATCTTATTATATGATATAATAAATATTCCCTTAAGTATGTTTAATATTATAAGTACTAAATATAAGATAATAGATACTATATATATATACAACTTGACTTCGCCACTTGATGCCTAAAGATAAAGAATATATTTTCGTTATGCCAACTATCCCCGATGAAAAGTACTACCCTCTCCTTAGGCGGGATAGCCTTGCTAGACAAGGCAGAAAAAGATTTCGGTTTGATCTCTGGGATTTTTGATGGGGTCACCAAAAAGGCGAAGAATTTTGAGGGCCGGGTCAAAGTCCTCCTCAACAACCGTTTGACTCACG
>QIGD01000004.1 GCA_003229935.1 Methanobacteriota archaeon
ACGCCTGTTGGTTTAGATTGGATTAAAAATCATTATTATAATTTTAAAATGGAGGTAGGGCAATTCCTCCCACCTCTAAAGAGGTGGGTTTTCTTGCCCAGAGGATCATGATAAAGCTCACACCTGTGCAGAGAGAAGTCCTTGTGGCTCTTGTGGACCTCTATCATAAATTGAAGGGAGATGCGGTCAAAGGCGAGGATATAGCAGAAGTTATCAAGAAAAATCCCGGCACAATAAGGAATCAGATGCAATCCCTCAGAAGTCTTGGTCTTGTTGAGGGGGTACCTGGGCCTAAAGGAGGATACAGACCAACTACGGAATGCTATTCTATCCTCCACTATGAAGAAGATGAAAAAGAGGTGGCAGTACCTATAAGAATCAATGGTAAGCCTGTTGAGGATGTGAATATCACAGGCATTGAACTTCTGTCAATTCATCGCCCTGAAACATGCCGCTCAAGAATTAACTATCTCGGTGACCTTAAAAGTTTGGATATTGGCGAAGATATAATAATAGGCCCTACACCAGTGAACAAGCTTATTATTAGTGGAAAGATTATAGGCAGAGACGATATAGATAATGTCCTGCTGATAGATGTTACCGAAATGGTCTCAATACCAAAGGAAAAGGTATGTGATATTGCTCTAAAGAATATAAAATATATAACTCCAGATTATTCTATCAGAGATGCTGCAAGGTTTTTTGTTAAAACTGGAATAAGAGGAGCGCCTGTTATGGCTGAAGGTAAAGCCGTGGGTATAATAACCAATTCAGATATAGCTGAAGCTGTTGCCCAGGATATGGAAAATGGTATCGTTAAAGATATAATGAGCACTACAATAATTACTATCAATAAAGATGCACCTCTGTATCTTGCTGTAGAGCTAATAGAAGAAAATAATATCAGTAGACTTCTTGTGGTTGACAACAGTAATAATGTTAAGGGTGTTGTTACAAGAAGAGACCTTCTATGCAGAATATTCAGACTTCTTGGGCATGCTATCTTTTAAAAGTAGAAACCTCATTCTCTCAGATTTTTTATCTGTGAGATTAATACAATTTATAAATGTGAAAAAATTTAATATTAACTATATGAAAGTTTATACCATTGACACATCAAAAAGAAAGGTAATCTACGATAAGCTGTATGATGCTTTAAAACGTGATGAAATACTTTTTGTATATGTGTATGGCTCTTTTACCCAGGGTATTTTTAGAGATATAGATATTGGGGTATATTTACGAAGCTTTAAAAATAAAGAGGATATTATCAAATATGAAACTACTCTTGAAAGTGAATTAGAATATACAGTGGGATTTCCTGTCGACGTGCGCATTCTAAACTATGCACCTCTCTCTTTTAGATTTAATGTGATAAAAAACGGAAAATTGCTTTTCAGCAAGGATGAAAGTGAGAGGAGCAACTTTGAGTGTTTAACATTTGTAGAGTTTCATGATTTTAAATTTCATAGAGATTCCTACAGGAGAGAGGCAATTGGCATTGTAGTATGATAAAGAGAAGATATCAAAACTTACCTCTGAGGTATTCAATGCATTGAATAGTTTAGAGGAGTTGTCAAATTTACAAAAGAACGATTTTCTTGGAAACAAGCACATAGTCGCCAGCGCAAAATATTTTCTGATAGTTGCAATTGAGGCTTCGATTGATATTTGCAATCATATCATTTCTATGAATCGATTCAGAATTCCATAGGACTATGCGGATACATTCAAAATAATAGGAGAAGTGAAAGTCATCGATAGACAATTTGTTGAGAAATTAGTGGAAATGGCTAAATTCAGAAACAGATTGGTTCATATATACTGGGAAGTTGATGATGATATAATTTACAACATACTACAAGAGAATATACAGGATATCAAAAGACTCATAGATAAACTTATAGGCAGTCTGAGAAAGGGCGATAGAACTTCAGTATAATCTCATATCAAAAACATATCTATATTATTTATTGAAAGTATGGCAGGGTATCATGTTGGAGGGAGCAAAGCTCTTTGATTTAACTGAGAAAGTGGCTTTTAGAAACTCGAAGCAATGGAAAATCCCACACTTTTCCTAAACCTTATTCTCGAGCTTCACAATTTTATATTCTGAACTTCCTAGGCACAGTGCCTCAGCGGTCTCAAACTGTACTCTGTAATCTACCTCTGGGTAAAGGCTGAGAAAAATGTCATTGTCACGGTTGATAATATCAGCGCTGGCTCTGTCGATAGCAAGAATGTCGCTCCCGGCTAAAATTCCTGCATCCTCAGCCATGGGTGAGTCGCTGAAAGAGAAGCAGTCACAGTGAGGAGTTACTTCGAGCATAAAGTTAAAGTAGAAGAATTTATCTTTTCCCTTTGAATTCAACACTGCCCCAGCTGCTCTGGTTATTCTCTGGCTGAGCTCCCTGCCATCTGTCCAATCCACCTTTATGGCATGCTCTCCACAGACTTCACTGCACCCATCGCACTTTATGCACTTTTCACTATCGATTTCAGGTGCCCTTATTGCTCCTGAAGTGCAGATTTTTTCACATTTTCTGCAGAGAGTACACCTATCTTCGATAATCTTAGGTTTTTCACCGTGGTGAAGGTCAAACTTTGTTGGCTTAGCAACACAGCCCACGCCTATATTCTTTATAGCACCGCCAAAGCCAGAACCCATATGTGCTGTAACATGAGTGAGGGCAACAACCTTATCTGCCTCATAAATAGCCTTTGCAACAGCAACCTTTTCAAGTGGTTTGGGTGCATCAACTTCAACATAATCAAATCCCTTAATACCATCGGAGATTATTATTGGCGCTTCCAGAGTTTCGTAGGTATAGCCATTCTCTCTGGCGATTTTAATCCTGCCTGTAGCTCTATTTCTGTCATGAATCATTCCCAGCCCGCAAGTCTCCGTCACAAAGGGTTCCCCACCAAGGGACCTGACAATTTCAACCATCTTCCGGATATAGAGGCTTCTCAGAGCTCTTGTTGTGCCATGGTCACCAAAGTGGACTTTGAGGGCAACTAGGTCTCCTTCTTCTATAAACCCGGAGAAACCACTTCTTTCTGCAAGCTCCTCAAGCCTGTAGGCAATACTAAACT
The DNA here is from genome assembly GCA_003229935.1 of Methanobacteriota archaeon. Taxonomy (GTDB): domain Archaea; phylum Hydrothermarchaeota; class Hydrothermarchaeia; order Hydrothermarchaeales; family BMS3B; genus BMS3B. The sequence continues at coordinate 3,097 of QIGD01000004.1, forward strand.
TTGAATTGCTCCATTGCTCCTGGCCTTTTACAGGTATCTTTGAATCAAGTAGATAAATCTCAGACACCTTCAATCCCATCCTTTGTGATTTTAAACTTTACTTTTATATTCTCAGGAAGAGACCTGTGCCTCTTCAGCACAGCTTCCCTCTTCTTACCATTCCTTTTTAGCTCAACTATAGCCTTGCTCCAGTACCTCAGAATATCTCCAGCAACAGGTTCATTCTCTGAGTTGCCCGGAGAAGAATAAACCTGATTTGTTAGAACTACAGTGAGATTGTAGTGTCTTGCAAGTTCAATGAGTTTTGCCATCTGCCTGCTCAATCTCCTATTTAAATCGTGAACTGAATCGTCATTTCTGATAATTCTATATAGGGCAACAGCGCTATCGACCACAATCAGGCCGAAGCTCTCATCCAGAATACTATCTAGGTTCTCTATAATAAACTCCTGCTCCTCAAAGGTATGAGCTTCGTAGAAGTAAAGAGACTTCAGAACCCTGTCGTAGTCTTTGCCAGATACCTGCATTAGTCTATCAAAACTGTGGCTGCCCTCTGTGTCGATAAAAACCACTTTTTTATTAATTCTTACAGCACTCACAGTTGTGATTATGCAGAAATTTGTTTTTCCAGCACCCGATGGACCATAAACCTGAGTTATCACACCAGCTTCTACCCCCCCAGAGAGAATATTATCCATTATACAGCCTAAGGGTATCTTCCACTCTTTTGAACTCCCCATGTAGGGTTCCAGAACATCTTTAGAAGTCGTCATAAAGTGTAATAGCTCTTGGCTTGCATTCCTCTAAAACCTTTTCACACTCACATGTGTCACAGGCATCTGAATCCATAACATTACTTTTGTTGTTTATTAGTCTGAAAACCTCGGGACATATTCTCTCGCATGCCCCACACCCTATGCATGCTCTCTGATTTACAACGGGTATCATATAGATAAAAAAGATAGGTAACTATATAAATTAAAGCTGACCTATTTTATTTTCAGCTTCTACGGCACATAGCTACAGAATGGCTCCTCTTCAAGATAATCACCTGTAATGGCATAAGCTCTTGCCCTACAGCCTCCACACACATTGATATATTCACATGCACCACATTTACCTTTGTAACTCCCGAAGTCCCTCAGTTTTTTGAAGAGTTCGCCCTCCTCCCATATTTCTTTGAAGCTCTTCTCATAGATATTACCTGCACTAAGATTGAAGTAGGAGCACGGGTAAACCTCACCTCTGTGATTTATAAGAGCTATGAGCTGTCCGGCTATACACCCTTTACTTCCTCCTGTAGAGAAGCTAAGATTGCGTCTTTTAAACTTTATCTCCTCTTCTTTAGACCTCTGCATGAATATTCTGTAGTACATTGGGGCGCAGGTGGGTCTGACTAAAAGCTCTTTCTCCTCCTTTTCCATATCATAGTGCCAGTTTAAAATCTTCTCGTAGTCTTCCTTGTTTATAAGCTCCTCCATTATCTCTTTTCCCCTTCCTGTTGGTACTATCATGAACATATACCATGCTGTTGCACCAAGCTCTTTGGCAAGCCTGTAAATCCTTGGAATATCCTCCTGATTACGCTTTGTGAATGAGGAGTTGATAATAAACTTTATACCGTGCTCTCTGAAAAGCTTTGCAGCTCTGATTACACCTTTGAAGGCTCCCTTCTGCTGTCTGAAGTTGTCGTGAACCTCTTCAGTAGCGCCATCGAGACTCAATGAAACTATCTTTATTCCACTTTCAATAACTTTTTCACACACTTCGGGTGTGACTAGAGTGCCATTGGTTGCGAGAGCCATTCTCAGCCTTTTATCATTGCCATATCTGGCAAGCTCAAAAATATCTTTCCTCAGAAGGGGTTCCCCACCACTTAATACGAGCACTGGTCTGGCATAACTTGAAATATCGTCAATAATCTTCTTTGCCATTTCGGTGCTGGGACCTTTTTCTTTATTCATTGTGCCATCTGCTCTGCAGTGGACGCAGTTAAGATTACATCTCTGGGAAATCTCCCATGCAATCCAGCGAGGCTCAAATTTGTCAACCATTACCTTTCTGATGGATTTTATCATTGATAATTAATGCTGGATTGACAGGAGCTTTTGAAATAGTAAATTTGTAATATGTGGGATGTAACTTATGGTTACCAGAGGGGTATCTCAAGGTGCTTAAATGAGAGCAAAAGGTATATCTTACAATGGGCAAAGGGTTATTATTAAGTCTTGTGTAAGACTGCTCAGTAGGTGGTAAATATGAAAGATAAATCCTCTTTTGAGGAGGTAAATAAGTTTTTGAAAGAAAATAAGGAGTTAATAAGGGGCAAATTTGGTGTGAAAAATATTAGCTTATTTGGCTCACTGGTTCGGGGCGAAGATGTAAAGGGTAGCGATGTAGATATTCTAGTAGAATTTGAAGAAGGAGCTGAAACCTTCAAAAACTATATGGGTCTTAAATTTTTCTTTGAAGATGCCTTGAAAAGAAGAGTGGACATAGTTATTACCAGCACCATAAAGCTGGTGATAAAGGATGACATTCTTGGAGAAGCCGTTTATGTCTAGGAAAGCAAAACTTTATCTGAATGATATTTTAGTATGCATAAAACGAATAGAAGAATATACTGCTCATCTATCTTTTGAAGAGCTTTCAGCGGACCAGAAAACCATAGACGCTGTTATTAGAAATTTTGAGATTATCAGCGAGGCGATTAAAAATCTTTCTCCTGAAATAACGTCAAAATATGATTATGAGTGGAGGAGTGTCGCCGGCTTGAGGGATATATTTATACATGGATATTTTGTAATGAGCCTTAAAATAATATGGGACATTGTCCAGAACGAAATACCTGAATTGGAAAATAAGGTAAGGGAAATTGTTGAGGATGAGGGATTTGGGGTCAACAGGGATTGAGGGATATTTGGAGGAGCTGGGTTAGATGGGGATAAGAAATAATTCTAATGGTGGGCTTGAAAAAGTAATAAAACTTAATCCTACATTGTCCATTTGGAACAGGTATGGCCTTTTGTTTTTCTTCTTTATTGCACCTGTAATATTGACAGTAATTTACTTATTACCAATGAACATAAAAGAAGTTTTTACTTTAAACCCATCACATCCAACGTTATTAACTATGTTCCTTTCCAATTACACTCAGATAGGATTTTCAGGATATGCATCCAATTTGATTAACTATTTTATCCTAATTTTTTTAATATTTAATATTAAAACCAATAAGAAGATATTATATCTATCTTCATTTCTAATTTTCATTGTTTTACCTTTTATATCTTCTTTTTTAAGCGGTGTTTATTTTATGTCATATCCTCTTAAAATCTGGGGATTTTCTGCAATTGTTGCGGGTTTCACTGGTTATTTTCTTTATGCTGTCTATAATTACTTAAAAAGTGTATTAAATGTCCCAGTTAAAGGAGAATTTCTTTGGTTGCTTTTATTTATAAATTTTTCGATAGTGGGGATTTTCAATTCAAGGGCTTCAATATTTGTAAAAATCATCTTTGTAATTATTTCGATAGCTTTTCTTTTAATTAATCTAAAAACACTAAATGAAATATACAAGCACTATATTAAAGAATTTAAAGAGCTTGCTAATTATTCGCTTATTAAGAGGTTGTACAGGGTATTCTTTTTTCTATTAGCTTTTATTTGTTTGTTCTCACTACATGGATTTATACCTTTAGAAATAAAAAAAGGTGACATAATTATTAATATTCTGGCTCATTATGTAGGCTATTTCTTTGGTTTATTTATACCTTTAGTCATCGAAAAGGCGCTGAAATTTCGCCAGTCAGGTGAAAAATTAAGCTGGAGGATTTCAAGATGACAAAACTTAAACAAACTTTTATTGTAGGCCTCCCGAAGGAGTGAGAGTTTGTGAAGCTGGGGAAATATGTGAACAGAAAAAAGAAACTATTCTACCTTCTGGAAAAGAAAATAATAATTTTGTTGGTTTAGAACATATTAACTCTGGAGAAACCAGACTGAAGAGATATGTCCCTGATACAAATGTAAAAAGCTCAAATTTCAGGAACAAATAATCCAAGAACTTCTTGGAAATCTATATAAAAAGGAAAGGAATAGTAGGGATGAAAGATAAGCTATTTCATTGTCCTCCTACATCACAAGAGTATAGGCGAGAACGAATGTATCTCCAGCTCCAACGAGGCTTCTGGGGCTCTCAATATATAGTGACGGTACAACTATAGCCTTTTTGCCATTAAAATCAGCTATTTTTAAATTCTGAGCAATCTCTATTCCTCTTTCACTAAGCCTTGATATTTTGAAGTTTTCCAGCTCTCTGAGATTGAGAACTTTATCATGAAGGATTTTATAGGCTGAGCATATAGATGCAAACTGGAGAGCAGCTCTGGCTTCCTTCGGGTTATCCGATGAAGTTATTAAAGCTGAACAATACTGGTTATGAAAAAGTATCCTCTCTACCCTATCTGCAAGTATGGAAAGTCCTTTTTCAAGCTCCTCTTCTCCTGTTACAGCTACAAGTTCCTCACTGTTCAACCCTATAGAATCTATGAGAGGAAAGAGTTTCTCAGTTTCTTCCAGTGCCCTTCTGTTCTGAAACTGACCAAATTCAATATGTATAAAAATATCCGGATTGATCTCTCTCCATTCTTCAATAATCTTACCCACCTGTCTGATTTTTCCTGCAGAAGATTCTAGTACGAGATGAAATCCTGAGAGCACAACTTTGTTTATTTCCTTTACTTCATTTTTAATACTATAAAGAAACTCATCATCAAGAAGAAAATCAAAGGCGCAACTGTCATAGGTAGCTATAATCCTAATGGAGCTTTCAAGTTTTTTTCCAGAGACCTCAAGACCCTTTTCAAATTCCATTACAAAATGACGGGGGGGTATACATTCTTTATTAAACTGAATAGCTGGTCTGAAGCCACCTTTATCTACAATTAGAACCTTATCAGAATTTATTCCTGTGAATTTTCTGCATTTACCTGCAACATGGGCATATACCTCAACTCCAAGTCCAGGAGCTTCTCTGGCAATCTGCCCCACAAGACCTCCTGCCCTCTCCTCATCATAGCCAAGGCTATCAACTAGATAATTCAGTGTGGATTCAGATACAGCTATTTCCTTCTGTTCACCTATAACCAGCCATGCCTCAAGTTCGAGGAGTTCCTGGGGGAGCTCAATAGCCTCAAGCTCACCTGTTCTCATATACTTCACAAGATCACAGCAGTAATTGAAGCCAGCTATAATCTTCTTATCAAGCCTTTCCCCAGCATGCTTTAAACCGCAGGAGTACATCTATTCACCACAGAAACACCTGACAATTTCCAGGGTTTTTTCAGCTGCTTTTTCAAGGTAACTCATCTCTATACCTTTAACTCCCGAAAATATAAATAGCACCTCTTCTGTATTCTCTGTAATTTTGGTAGCTTCAGCATCTCTGTAAGGAAATATATTTATAATCTTCTCCTCATCACTCACTACAATCTCACCACGCGTAACCAGCCTTTTTCCCCCTATGCCTATAAAATTCTCGCTTCTTGACCTTCTCAGACCGATTTCTCCCATCAGTTTTTTTCTGTCATAGGCTCCAATTGAAATTAAAGTTAGTATGGAAGCGAGGTTGTAGGAAGCAACAACATTATTAATCTCTGGAATACTTCTGCCCTTGAGCACTCTTCTTAACAGTGCCTCGCTACTTGGTCTGATTTTGGTTGGGTCTATTCCAATTCTCCAGTAAAAGTCTCTGTAAGCTCTGATAACAGGGTGGTCTTTTATTGTGCTTATATCATACTTCTTCCTTATCTCTTCAAATTTCTCAGCCCTGAATCTTCTGAATTCATCACCTGGAGGCTGAACCTTAACTCCCCCTATCTCTGCCTCGACTACTTTTATATCCAGCTCAGTATCAAGATTATTGTGATAGTGCATGAGTTTAATACTGCTATTATAGAGAAAAACTTTTTCATTATGGATAATTTTTGCAGAAGACTATTATGTTAAACTTTTCAACTTTTCTGATGTCTAGATAGAGATAGTAGAAAGCGATATAGTTACTATCAATTTTAATGCAAAACTGAAAGATGGAGATATATTTGGTATCTCTTTGGAAGATATTGCAAGAGATGATAGCATTTATCTTGAAGAAAAAGTTTATAAACCTCTAACCTTTACAGTGGGTTAAAATGCTATAATCGCAGGAATGTCAAAATATATTATTGGCATGAAGGCCGGTGAAGAAAAGGAGTTTACACCTACTCTAGTGAGCAAGCTCCTAAGGGACTGTCTATAATTCAACCATTATTTTTCTATGCTTATTTCATATCGTTGAAATTTAACATTATAAATATGAAAGTTCAAAAAAGAAAGATAGGTCATTATCAGCAACTCTACATAACACTACCTTCAAAAATATGTGAAGCCATGGATATAGGGAAGGGAACAGAGATAAAAATATATGTAGCTGGGAAAGATAACTTATTGTTAAAAGTAGTAAGGTAAAGCTTCATATGTACTCTTGTGGTTCTTGAGAGGCTATATAAGGAGACTTCACAACTTCCCTATTTACCTCTTAACTGTTTACTGTTGCTTATATCGCGGGTGTATTTCTATATCATTCATCTACTATCCAAATAGAGGAAACATATTGGGATTGGAACCATGTGATAATGATAATGGTGACAGTACCTTACTCTCACCGACATGTATTGATAGATTTGAGCTATGTGCTGGTGATAGCATAACATAATGGAATAATATAACAAAAACAATAGAGCCTATTAATACTGCCCACAGTATTTTTTTGTTATTCTTAACCATAGATTCTACCCACTTAAGAACATATCTCAATATTGAATCCTAAAATAGAGAATACTTCCCAGCTATGTTTATGCCGACCAGTTGGAAGTGTTTCCCATATTATCTGTAGGATATTGTAACAAGTGTAAAAGAATATACCTTAGATCCTTACACAAAGTAATAACCTTAACTAATCCCCTATACAAAACTCAAACATACAACAGAACATAAAGACATCCACATTATCGTGTCACATAGTGTAAAGAACATTGCATTAATCCTTTACACAACACACACGAAGATAACATATGAAAATTACCTATGCTTTTAACCTGGTATTTCTCTTCAAGCTCTTTTTATGAACCTCCATGATTTTCTTTATCTCTTCCAGGTCCTTCATTCAACCAAGCTTCCTCTCTGCGCTGCTTTTTCTCACTACCTGTTTTATTTGTTCTTTCCAACTTAAAAATTCATCGAGGAGTTTTTTCTCCCTAGATTCCTTAGGCAGGGTCTCGGAGACGGTCAGGCCATCTGGTAGAAGGCCTCGCTCCGGCCATAGCCTTTTTCCATAAGGATGGGGCGACAGGTTGTGTAAAAACTCATGTTTGCATGAGAAATAAGCAACATATGTCCTTTAAATCAAAAGGGGGTAGGAAATTTACAAAATTAGTGGTTTTCACACAGTCTGACGTTAAGTAGCGAAGGGCGTGTCACTACCCTATTAATGACTCCCGTAGAGGTGAAGATTTCACCCTGAGTGAGCTTCACATTCACTTAAATATGTTGACATTTATATATAAATATTTGAGTGATAATTAAGTATGGCTCGCTCTCGTCCCACCACTAAAGATAGTGGGCTTTCCCGCTCACAATATCGTAAATTTCATATAAAGTTTCATACCATTTCTATAATTTTGTATGCTTTCTTTCTTTAAACCTCTCACCCATTTTTTAAATTTTTCCTGTTCGAATTCTTTGATTTTGTTAGCCATGATATCACCCATAATATGAAAAGAATGACGTGGATGAGAGACAATATTGCCCACCCCAGCAAGTTTAGACTTGGTGTAGAGGAGGGTTATGACCACAATGATAAGTATCCTATTGAAAAGGTGCCAATTGAAGCTTTTAAAAATAATAATATGACTCCTGAAAGCGGGCTTGAAATTAAGACTGATAAGGGCTTTGCCCTAGTTACAAATGTGGAGGAGAAAGAGGTAGAGATCCAGTACTTTCACCCCCTTGCAGGACAGGAAATTACCTTCTGGGTTAGAGTTGAGAAAGTTGAGATGATGAAAATATGAAAGAGCTAAATAAAACTGAAATACAGGAGCTTGTAGAGAACCTTAAAGAGCTCAGAAACAGGCTTGCTGTAGCTATTGTGGCAGTTGTATTAGCCTCTATCATTGTAGCTTTTGTCTTTGGCAGCAGGATAATACCATTTATGATACATTACTTTCTCCCCAAGGGTACCAAGGTTATTGCTCTGAGTCCTATTGAATACATTTATAGTGTCCTTCTAATATCTGCTGTAATTGGGATTTATATTGCCACCCCTGTAATTATTTATGAGATTTTCAGGTTTGTAGAACCCGGACTTTATCCTGATGAAAAGCATCTTTTTGTCAGGATTGTCCCAAGTTCATTTATACTCTTAACCCTGGGCTTACTCTTTTCATTTTTTGTAGTTATTCCACCTTCAACGAGATTTTTAGTTTTTTATTCACAGAAGACTGCTGAACCCATGCTTGTTCTAAGCAGATTTGTATCTGCTGTTGGAGTAATGATTCTGAGTATTGGTCTTATATTTCAACTACCCCTTGTTATCGCCTTTCTTGTAAAAGCCAAACTTGTAACTGTGAGCTGGCTGAAACACAGGAGGCGATATGTATATGCCATTCTCCTAGCACTGGGATTCTTTTTTTCTCCTGACCCTACACCTATAACACCTATTGTAATAGCTTTGACTCTTGTCTTCATATTTGAGTTCAGCCTTATCTTTGCAGAGCATCTACTCTAGATTCTTTTGAGTACAGCTATATTCTCAACATGAGGAGTGTGGGGAAACATATCAATGGGTATGATTTCCTCAAGCTTATAACCTTTCAGCTTCTTTATATCTTCAGCCTGAGTTACGGGGTTACAGGAAATATAGATTATTTTTTCTGGTTGAGACTCGAGAAGTGCTTTTATTAACTTTTTGTGGACTCCAGCTCTTGGCGGGTCCAGAAGAGCAACATCAATTTCATCAAGGTCGCTCATTCCCTCCTCCGCTTTAGTTGAAACAAATCTAACATTCTTTATATCATTCAACTCTGCATTTTGCTCTGCAGCTTTGACACCCTCCACATCCTCCTCTATACCAAAAACTTTATCCACCTTTCTAGCAAGAGCAAAGGAGAAGGTTCCAACACCAGAGTAAAGATCTGCAGCAACCTCACTCCCATCAAGCTCTGCCTTATCAACAGCAATGTCCACCAGATTTTCAGCCTGATAGCTGTTGGTCTGGAAGAAAGAGAAAGCCGGAATTTTGAAATTTATGTTTGAAATTTTTTCATTAAGATAACTGTTTCCTATTTTTTTTCTGATTTCACCCTGAGAAACATCACTCATGCCTGCATTAACTGCCCATATTACATTAGAGGATATATCTTCTATCTCATTATAATATTCTTCCAGTGGAAACTCACCTTCAGATGTAACCACCGTAACAAGCCTATCTCCTGTGAATTTCCCTTCTCTGACAACAATATATCTGAGAAAACCTTCATGGCTTCTGAGATTATATGGCTTCAACTTTTTATTTTTAAAGAAAATTTCAGAACGTCTTATTATTTCATTACCCTCCTCACTCTGAAGTAGACATCGCCTTGCCTTTGCCACTTTATAGTAAGTTCTGTATATACGCATCCCTATAGCTTCTCTTCCGACTGTATAGTCCATTCTATTGCGGTAGTACCAGATTCTAGGAGAGGGTAAGACTGGAGCTTTAATGCCAAAAATTCTCTCTATTCTTTCAGCCTTGAAGTCAAGCTGTGCCTTATAGCTGATTCCCTGCCATCTGCAGCTTCCACAGATTGAGAAGGCTGAACATGGGGGAGAACTTCTATAGCTGGAGGGTTTTAAAATCGTCTCAGCTTTTGCCTTACCCCTGCCAAAAAGCCTTGCCACAACTCTATCGCCGGGATAGCCAAAATCAACCGTTATCTGATTTCCCTTGTATTCTCCTGTCCCTTCACCTTTAAGATTTAAATTATCAATATCAATGGTTATATTTCTTGCCATTACCTACCATATCTCCTTTCTCTCTGTTGATATGTTCTTATTGCTCTAAGAAAATCAATCTTTCTAAAACTTGGCCAAAAGGTTTCACAAAAATATAACTCAGAGTAGGCACTCTGCCATAGCAGGAAGTCTGAGATGCGCTCCTCGCCAGAAGTTCTTATAATTAAATCAGGGTCTTTTACTCCACTGGTATAGAGGTGCCCTGAAACAAGCTTTTCATCTATATTCTCTATTTCGACCTCTCCAGCTTTTACCTTTACGGCAATCTTTTTTATTGCATCCACAAGCTCCTGCCTTCCTCCGTATGCCATTGCAATATTAAGAAGAAGGTTTCTGTTGTTTTTTGTTTTTTCTTCAGCATATCTTATAGCCTTCAATACTCTATCTGGAAACTTTTCCAGCCGTCCTATTGCTTTAACTTTAACTTCATCTTTTCTGATTCTCTCATCTTCAGCTACCTTATAGAAATATTCCTCAAAAAGGTCAAATAGATAATTTATTTCCTTCTCACTACGGGAGAAGTTTTCTATGGAGAAGGCATAGGCAGTTATACTTTTAATTCCAAGCCAAATACACCACTCTATCACATCTTCAAGACGCTGTGCTCCCAGACGGTGCCCAAACCATGGAGGTTTTCCTATGGTTTTTGCCAGCCTTCTGTTCCCGTCCATTATTATTGCTATATGCTCTGGAATCTTTTCTACCTTCACCTGCTTTTCAAGAATGTATTGATATAGTGTATAGACTGGCTTAAGTATCATAGCTTTCTCTTCTCCAGAAGTGCTCCACAGTTCCCGCAGAATTTTCCTGCACTTATCACCTCTTCTTTACAGTTCGGACATATTAACTTCTCTGAGGCTTTGGCAGCCTTATCCCTCTTTTCTCTATTTTTGTTTAATATAAAAAGCAGCCCGAAAATTACCAGAGCTATGGCAAGGGCTGCAAAACCTAGTGTAATATATAAATGCTTCTCAATACAGGCAAAATAGAAGAAGGCTAATCCTAAAATTACTATAAATAAACCTGCAACTTTAAAAGTTTTTCCTTCCATTCATTGGCAAATATGAACTCTGTTCTAATAAATTTTTCCTACATTTTATCATAGCATTATTTTAGCAGTTCAAATTGCACTTCTCCTTCTTCCAAATCCAAAACTGCAAATGTGGCTTCACCTGTCAGGTAACCACACAATTCCCCAGGGTTTACGACAAGAGTATTGCCTACTTTCTTTACATATTTTTCATGGGTATGCCCGGTAGCCACGAGGAAGTAGCGCTGGCTCTCTACAATTAAATCAAGAATTCTTCTGTCTGTGCCATGATAGAGTGCAATATTCTTTCCTGAAAACTCTGTTTCAAGAAAGTCATCAATTTCAGAGTTCAGCTCTCCTACCACCTTCCTCAGAAGTTGCCTTTCACCATCATTATTGCCAAATACAAATCTGACAGGTGCGTTCAGCTCTCCAAGCAATCGGGCAGAAAAAGGCGCAACTATATCTCCTGCATGAAGAACTAAGTCTATTTCGAGTTTATTCAACTTTTCCACTGCTTTTTTCAGAAGTTTCATGTTATCATGGGAATCTGAAAGTATTCCTATTTTTTTCATGATGATACATATGTTGAATTATTAATAAATTTTTTTGTGTAATAGGTGTAGGTATGGATTTACAGCTTGTCTTTTTATCCTTTGTGGCGGGTATAGTTAGTGTTACTTCGCCTTGTGTTTTTCCTCTGATACCTATTGTTATGGCAGGGAGTACAGGTTCAAAGCTAAGACCTATTTTTATTGTTCTTGGAGTAGCTATTAGTTTTACTCTGATGGGAGTTATAATCTCTCAGGTTGGGGGTATGGCTGGAGCTAAAATAAGTAGTAGTCTCAGGATTGTGGGCATAGCTCTTATTATTATAATGGGATTTTTCCTTGTCTCTGATAAGCTCAACAATTATTTTATTATGTACTCTTCTGTTCTTCTGAATAAGTTAAATCTAGCTACCTCATCTGGAATGGGAGAAGGATGGAGTGGTGCCCTAATTCTCGGTACATCTCTCGGAGTTGTATGGATCCCATGCGTTGGCCCTGTTCTTGGCACTGTGCTCACAGCAGTTGCCCTGAAAGGACAGGTTCTCGTTGGTGGGTTGTCTCTTTTCCTTTATTCTATCGGTATTGGAATACCTATGCTGGCAGTGGCTTATCTCGGTAAGTATGCAACCTCAAGGATAGAAGGCATCAGCAAATATAACAAGAGTATAAAGAAGGTGGCAGGAATAATAATTATAATTATGGGTATTGCTTTCTACTTTGGAATTGAGCTGAGGATAGAGGCAATCCTTGCTCCTTATTTCCCGGAATTTGGGCTCGGGCTATGAGGTAGAAAATGAGTTTAAGTGAGGATATACTGAAGGAGCTTGAGAGTCTCGCCAGAGAGAAAAAGATTAGGCATTACAGAGATTATGTCTCTGCCTCACTTTTTTCTAAAGCAGAAAATTATAAGGCTATCGAACAGCATATTGAAGAGAAGCTTGGAAAGCTCTCTGGTGAAGGTGAAGTTATAGCTATCAAAATCGATTCTGGAAAAGTGATTGATACTGGTAAAGAGAGTTTTTTAATTTTAAGGGGAAGAATTTTTGAATATTATCAATATAAAGAGATGGTTTCCCTATTTCTGAGATTATACCATATAAAAGATAGAGTAACAGAAAGAGACTGGATTGCATTATATATCGACGAAAATCCCTCCACACCCTGGTGGAGCGAGAATAGGTAAAGCAAAATTTTATATTCTCTCAAATCAAGCACAGGAGCATGCAGGAGTTCATTGAAAAGGATAGGAAGTATGTAGCCCAGACATATTCAAGACTTCCAGTAGTTTTTAAAGAGGGTAGAGGTGTTATTCTCAGGGATATAGAAGATAAAGAGTATATAGACTGTATAGCTGGAATAGCTGTATTGAATCTGGGACATTCTCATCCGAGAATTGTTGAAGCCATAGCTGACCAGGCATCCCGACTGATGCACACTTCAAACTTATATTATATTGAAAATCAGATTTCTCTTGCTGAAAGGCTCTATAAGCTCTCTGGAGGTTACAGTAGCTTTTTCTGTAATTCAGGTGCTGAAGCAGTGGAATCTGCTTTAAAGCTGACAAGAAAATACAGTGGCAGAAAGGAGATAATAGCCATGAAAAACTCCTTTCATGGAAGGACTTTAGGAGCACTTTCAGCAACAGGACAGGAAAAGTATAAAAGAGATTTTGAGCCTCTCCTGCAGTGGTTCAAACACATAGAGTATGGTAGCCTTACAGCCTTAGAAAAAGCTGTTTCTGGTGATACAGGTGCTGTTATTCTTGAACCGATTCAAGGTGAGGGTGGAATAATTGTGCCTCCCAGTGACTACTTAAGAGGAGTCAGGGAAATCTGCGAGGATAAAGATGTTCTTCTGATTTTTGATGAGGTTCAGACAGGTATGGGTAGAGTAGGAGAGTTCTTTGCCTGGCAGCATTTCGAAGTTAAGCCTGATATATTCACTCTGGCAAAGGCTCTCGGTTCAGGCTTACCAATAGGTGCCATGCTTGCAAAAGCTGAGGTTATGGAGGCCTTTAAGCCTGGGGACCATGCTTCCACATTCGGAGGAAATCCTTTTGCCACAAGAGTTGCGGGAGAAACTGTGGATGTACTCCATGATGAGAAACTTATAGGGGCGAGCAAAAGGCTGGGAAAATATTTCATGAAAAGGCTTGAAGAACTAAAGGAGAAGCACAGGCTGGTTAAAGAAGTTCGTGGCAGAGGTATGATGATTGGTCTGGAGCTTAATAGAAGTTGCCAAGGTATTGTAAATCAGGGAATGAAACTTGGGCTGCTTCTCAACTGTATTCATGACACAACACTGAGGTTCACTCCACCTCTTGTGATCACAGAGGTTCAGATAGACGTGGTTATAGATAAGCTTGATACCATCTTGGGAGAAATTGAACATGAAGCTTGAAAAATTTGTAAAGAAGAGTATATCTAACGTTCCTCTCTATGTATCAGGAAAGACTATTGAGGAGATTGCCAGTATCTATGGCATAGAGGTTGATAATATAATCAGACTCGCCTCAAATGAAAATCCTCTGGGCCCTTCTCCAGCTGCTCTGGAGGCTGCAGAGGAGGCTTTGAAGGTATCTCACCTCTACCCAGACCCAGAGGCTAAAGATTTATGCTCTGCTCTTAAGGAGTATATGAATATAAATTCTGAGATTGTTGTGGGTAATGGGAGTGATGATGTCCTTGAGCAGATTGTTAAGATATTTGTTGAATATGGAAATTCTGCTTTAATTGCTGTACCTACCTTCTCCTACTATAGCATTCTTGTGAAGATGTACGGCGGCATTCCATATAATATACCCCTTAAGAAGGGTAAGAATAGCTTCTCATTTGATGTGAATAGTATTTTAAATTCTGTAGAATCTAAAACAAAACTGATTTTCATCTGTTCTCCAAACAACCCAACAGGAAACTCAATCTCTGAAAGTGAGCTGGAAGAGATTCTTGAAACTGAAAAAGTTGTTGTGCTTGATGAAGCTTATAAGGAGTTTAGTGAAAGTTCTATGGCTGAACTGACTGAAACTTATTCCAACCTTGTAGTTACAGGAACATTTTCTAAGGCCTTTGGTCTTGCAGGACTAAGAGCTGGTTACTGTGCCTGTAACACTGCTTTGAAGGAATTGATACTTAAGGTAAAGCAGCCATTCAATGTTTCTTTTGTAGCTCAGAATGCTGCCCTTGCAGCTTTGAAGGATGTGGAGCATCTTGAGAGAAGTGTAAAGCTTGCAAGAAATGGCAGGGAATATATTATAAAAAGGGCAAGAGGCCTGGGCTTAAAAGCATATGATTCTCAAGGCAACTTTGTGCTGATTAAAGTAGAAGGAAAGCCTGAAATTGTGGAGGACCTGTTCAGAAAAGGAATTATAGTCAGGGGCTGTGGCTCTTTCCCTGGATTAAGTGAGGAATACTTCAGAGTTAGTGTTGGTCTTGAAGATGAAAATAAAATGTTTGTGGATAGTCTGAGAGAAATTGTTTAGTGGGCGAGGAGAGATTCGAACTCTCGACCTGCGGTGTGTGAGACCGCCGTCATAACCAACTAGACCACCCGCCCTGAAACAGAATTTGAACCAAGAATAGCAACATATTGAATTATTGAATGAGCTTTCTTTTAACAACAAGAGAATTTGGAGAGTAACAGAATTATCCTTAGAGGTTGAGAAGGGCTATCCTCTCAATAATTATATTCTTTATAGCTTCTCTCATCTCATCAAAACTTCCTGCACCTAATGCTTCAAGTTCCCTCTCATTTATATTGAAAAGTTTTTTGAGATAATCTAGTTTCTCAGGAGTTATCTCCAGCACTTTTTTACATTCTCTGCATTTATATTGCCTGATAAATTCCTCTGGGAACATCTCAGCAATCACAACGACATCTCTGGTATTATCAACACCTAGCCTGTCAATAGCAACATTTATCTGGCGCTGGGCAGAAGCTCTTATAAGAACCTCAATCTGCTTATTACGAGATATATTGTAGCTATTACTGAAAGCTCTGTGTGCTTGGGCAATTGCAAAGGCAATATGCTCCTCGCCTGCAACAGCTCTGGCATCAGAAATCTGGATTTCTGGCAGGTTCGCAAGAGCTTCGTGACCAACAGCTTCTTCACACTTCAAAGCAAAGAACTTCATAATGTTCATGTGTAGAGCATTTCGTTAACTTTTTGATTATTTTCAAGCTGCTTGAGAGCATAATCCAGATGCTTCTTTGTTACAGTCTTACTTTCATCCAGTATAGCTCTATGTAGAGAAACTTTTAGAAGCTTATCCTTCAAATCCCTACCTGAGAAGCCCTTTGTCTTTTGTGAGTACTTTTTGAGATTGGCTTTGAGTTTCAGGGGTAGTTTTGCAGAATAGAACTTAAGGATTTCAAGGCGTTCTTTTTCTCCTGGAAGTTCAAAGGAAAGTTCTTCTTCAAACCTTGACCTGAGAGCTCTGTCAAGCATGACAGGATTATTTGTGGCAGCTATAGTCACAATACCAACGTTGTCGTTTATACCCTCCAGTTCAGTCAGGAGAGCATTTACTATCTCACTCACATCACCTCGCACACTCTGATAACTTCTGTCGAGGCCCACTGCATCAAGTTCATCAATAAATATTATAGAAGGAGAAGAGTTTAGTGCAGCACTGTATAACTCGTGAATCCTCTTGCTTCCATCACCAACATACTCACCTATGAGTTCAGTTGCTCTTATCATAAATAGATTCGCTGATGTTTCTGAGGCCAGAGCCTTGGCAGTCATGGTTTTGCCAGTTCCGGGAGGGCCATAGAAAAGTACATTTCTGGGTGCCCAGTACCCGAATTTCTCAGGCTCCTGAAGATACTGCATTATAATTTTGCATTTATCCTTTATCTTTACATGGCCTATAACATCGCTGAATTTCACACCATAATCTAACTTACCCTCTCCATCGTTCTTTTCAAGGGAAATCCGCGTGTTTTCTGTTATCATCACATCCCCGGCAGGCAGAACCTTTATAACACGAAACGCAAAGTCGGGAATTAACCTCTGGTCGAAGAGAAAGTCACCATTCTTTATAGTCGCTCCCATCCACTGTTCTTTGGCATAGATTTCAAAAAGCTTCTCATCACTAACATTTACAGGATAATTCCTTGAGAAATCCTTTAGTGGGTAGCCAGCTGGCTTCAATTTTAAAAATCTGGCAGGCCTAGCCTCTGTATAACTTCCTACTCTCTGCTCCGCTTCTCTTGTTTTGGCTATTAACCATTCATCTAGGAAAGTTTGAATATGACTACCTCCATTAACATACATAATTTTAAGGTTAATGTCGGCAACAAAAATTGATAGGCTATGAGTATGATTAAAAAGCCAGACAAAGCCAGGCTTTTTATAGTTTTTATGTTAAACTGGATTTATGCTAAGATAATCAGATAAATCTGGCAAAACAATGGTAACAGTTATTTTAAAAAGGAAATACTTGATTTTGGTTTTACCAGTTATTATAAACGAGAAATATAGAGGAATCTCAAGAAATACTATATATATTTCACAAATATAACTCTAATAACAGGATTGTAAAAGATTTTGTTGAGACCTGCTGGATGGTGGCTATGATTCCTATGTAAATCATGCTGACATATGGTACCATCTGGGTGCCACACCAAGGATATACAATAGGGAGAGTGCAGCTATAAATAACGAGGGCACTGTGGAGAGAATCGACCATTGGGTGAATAAGAAATGGAAGCAAGGTGGTAATATCCACATGCCCTTAATGGATAAACTGAGATTCCTATATCGGCATGGAAAGGCAGAACAGGTGGGTGCTTATTTCAGGAACCAGAACCTTCAGGATGATAATTTCGATGAGTCATATAAAGAAAGAAGCGAATGCGAAAGGATTAACGATTATATCAAAGACACTGTAAAGTTCAATGTGAAAGGGATACCCAATGATTCAAAGGAACTTTACAGTAAACT
>QIGD01000005.1 GCA_003229935.1 Methanobacteriota archaeon
GGATATACCGATTTGATGCCTGTTCGAGGTCTAGCACAAGATACACCTATGACTCAGGAAGCCCACGACTTTAGTCGTGGGTAGTTCACGAAAGAGTCGTTGTCATTGACCAGTATTCCATGAAGACAGCGTGTTGAAGACCATTTGGGCATAAGTTATATATCACTCCTGCATCCAATTAAAACCATGTTTACCTTTGAAGAGTTCAAAGCTGCTCTTAGGGCATATGAGAAAGAGACAAGTTCAAGCTCGAATGATGCCTTTACAACTCTCAGGCAAACAAGAAACTTCTTTTCAGATGTAAAAAGCAGGGAAGAGCTGGAGAATCAGATGAGAGAGTTTATATCAATAATGTCCATAATGGACAGAGATAGCTATGCTTCCCGCTATGTTGTGCAGATTTTTCTACTGGATTTCTGTCGTTATCTTGACAAAGATTTTCTCTTTTACATCACAGACCACAGAATCTTTCTGGAGCTAAGAGCGGCAATAAAGAATTTCACAGGTGAAGTTTATGAGATATACAACAGGTTTACTCAGAATATCTCTCTTCACAGCCTTGAACACCTACTTGAAGATTATGCGCTGCTTCTGAAGTTTTCAGGAGAAGGCATCACCATAAGAGAGGAGGGGAGTAAAAATAAGGCTGATAGTAAGTCAGAGAGTAAGTCAGAGAGTAAAGCTGAAGAGCAGAACTTTTCGAGCTTGTGGGATGAAGGAAAATTGTGGTGATATTATGCGTATTAGTCTTGACCTTGAGCTTAAGGATATGCCGGGACAGCTGATTGGAGCGCTTGAACCCATCTCTGAGTTTGGTGCAAATGTTATAAGTATAGTGCACATAAGAGAGGAGGAAAGAGTACGTTCAGGAAAAACCCATGTCCATTTCGTTGTTGACGTAGAAAGTATAGATGTGATTGAGAGGATTGCTACTGAGCTTGGCAGTAGGGACATTAAAATAGTTAAACTGGGAGAAGCTATCAGGAAGAGAAGAGTTGGCGTTCTTATTATTGGTCATGTTGTTGACACAGATTTAAGAGATACAATAGATAGAATAAATGAACTTTCTGGAGTTATGGTTAGCGACATGAGCCTGAGTATGCCCAAGCCAGAAAAGGAGTCCTCAGCCCTATTTGATATTGAACTTGCAGAAAAAGCAAACCAGAAAGATGTGCTGGACCGACTGTGTGAGATAGCGAGAGAGAAAAATCTGGAAGTAATCAGAAGCCTGGAGGTTTAAAGTTTGAAGATTCAGATAATTGGCTTTGGAGTTATAGGTCAGGGCTTCTTAAGGGTGCTCCTGAAAAAGAAAGAGGAGCTTGAAATGGCAGGAGAAGACATAAAAATTGTTTCAATAACTGATATATCAGGCACTGCCTATAATGATAAAGGTATTGACTTTGAGAAAGCTCTGGAGACTGTAAAAAATTCAGGAAGAATAATAGATTATCCAGAAGCCAGAAAGATAAGTGGTCTTGAAGCTATTGAAGAAATTGACGCTGACCTTGTGCTTGAATTGACACCTTCAAATATAAAAACAGGAGAACCTGGTTTGAGTCATATGCTTGCTGCCATGAAAGCTGGCAAGCACCTTGTTACATCCAATAAAGCACCTCTTGCTCTCAAATTTAAAAAACTTGTAGAAACTGCTGAAAAGAATGGGGTTGAATTCAGATACGAAGCAACTGTAGGCGGAGCCATGCCTATTATAAATCTTGCAAGAGAGACTTTATCTGCTGACAGAATTCTCTCTATTGAGGGAATACTCAATGGTACCACCAATTATATTTTAACCAGAATGACACAGGAGGGTGCTGAGTTTGAGCATGTACTTAAAGAAGCCCAGCAGCTTGGTTATGCAGAGACTGACCCTACCTATGATATTGGAGGTATCGACACAGCAAGCAAACTCGTAATTCTTGCCAATGCTTTGATGGGAATGAATGCTACCTATAAGGATGTTAAAACTCATGGTATAACAAGAATAACCCCTGAGGCAATAAAGCTTGCCAGAGAAAGTGGTTATGTAATTAAGCTGATAGGAGAAGTTAAAAATGGAATTCTTGAAGTGGCTCCAAGGCTGGTACAGGTATCTCATCCTCTCAACGTTGGAGGTGCCTTGAACGTTGCCATGTTAACCTGTGATATTGCAGGTGAGATAACAGTAGCTGGTAAGGGAGCAGGAGCTATAGAAACGAACAGTGCAATACTGAGTGACATAATAAGTATAACAGGGAGGAGGTAGTATGTGGGAAGTTAGAATTTACTATAAAAAGGGTGTGCAGGACCCGGAAGGTGATACCACTCTTCAGGGTTTGAAAATGCTGGGTTTTGACTGTGCTGAAGAAGTAAAAACTGCGAAGATCTTCTGGATAAGGGGTTGCGACAGGGAGGAAGTGGAGAAAATATGCAGAAGGTTTCTAGCAAACACAACAAGCCAGGATTATGAAATACTACAGCTTTAAGAGTATATATTGAAGTGGGTATTAACATGCAGGCTAATAAAATTGAGATTATAGATGCTGATAGTGAAAAACTCCTGAGAATAAGCATGGAGGGACAGCTTGCCCTGAACCTCGAGGAGATGCAGGCAATAAAAAAATACTTCTTTGAGCTTGGAAGGAATCCTACGGATGTAGAGCTTGAGACCTTTGCTCAGACATGGAGTGAGCATTGCGTACACAAAACCTTCAAAGGTTTAATAAAAACTCCTTCCGGCGAAGTTGATAACCTTCTTAAAAGTACAGTGGCAAGAGTTACACATGAACTTTCTCCTGAGTGGTGTTTCTCGGTTTTTGAGGACAATGCAGGAATTGTGGACTTTGAGGGGGACTATGCAATAGCCTTCAAGGTGGAAACTCATAACCATCCCAGTTCAATAGAACCCTTTGGTGGCGCAGCTACAGGCGTGGGTGGTGTAATAAGAGATATTCTTGGTGTATGGGGAGAGCCTATAGCAAATACTGATGTGCTATGTTTTGGAAATCTGGACATAAATTACAGTGAGTTACCTACAGGCTTTAAACATCCTAGATTTATTTTCAAGTATGTTGTTGCAGGAATCGGATATTATGGTAACAACATGGGAATACCCACTGTAAATGGGGCTATTATCTTTGATAACAGCTATATAACAAATCCACTGGTTTACTGCGGTACTGTTGGTATTGTTAATAAGAGCAAGTACAGAAGAGAGGCAAAGGTAGAGGATATATTAATTCTTGCAGGAGGAAAGACTGGAAGAGATGGCATTCACGGCGTAACCTTTGCAAGTACAGAGCTGGGAGATAATGCTGAAGAAATATTTAGTGTTGCTGTGCAGATAGGTGACCCTATTGAAGAGGAGAAAATAAAGCGCGCCCTACTTGAAATAAAAGATAAAAAGCTGGGAAATGCAATAACAGACCTTGGAGGAGGTGGGCTCAGCTCAGCCATAGGTGAGATGGCAGACACCTTCAACTGCGGTGCAATGGTTTATCTCGAAAAAGTGCCATTGAAATATCCGAATATGAAGCCATGGGAGATATGGGTTTCTGAGTCCCAGGAGAGAATGCTTGTTATTGTACCCGAGAAGAATAAGGAGAGTGTTCTTGAAATTTTCGATAGTGAGGAAGTTGAGGCCATGGAGATAGGCAGGCTAACAGGAGATGGTCTTCTTAAAGCGTTTCATGAGAGGGAGAAGGTGGCTGAAATAAGTATTGAGTTTCTTTTTCATAGTATCCCAAGAGTTGTCAGAAGTGCAGAGTTTAAAGAGAATGTTTTAAAAGAACCTGAATTTGAAATGGGAAATCTGGGTGAAGATTTGAAGAGTATTCTTGCTATGCCAAATATAGCAAGCAAGGAAAGTGTAATAAGAACCTATGACCATGAAGTTAGGGCATCTGCAGGGTGAAAATCATGATGGTCCTGGAGATGCTTCTGTTTTGAAGCCTCTCCGTAACTCCTGGCAGGGCATTGTGATTTCCAATGGTATAAATCCTGAGTATGGGAAAATTAGTCCATACTGGATGGCAGCCTCTGCAATAGACGAAGCTATCAGAAATAATATTGCTGTTGGAGGGAGAAGAATTGCTCTTCTCGATAACTTCTGCTGGGGTAATCCTGAAAAGCCTGAAAATCTTGGCTCTCTTGTGAAGGCTGCTCAGGCATGTTATGACATAGCAAAAGTTTACAGAACTCCCTTTATTTCTGGTAAAGACAGCCTCTACAATGAATCCAGTTCTGGAGCAGTTACGCCAACTCTTCTAATCTCAGCCATGGGTATAATTCCCGATATAAGAATGGCGGTTACCATGGGATTTAAGGGTAGTGGAAATTACATTTACCTTGCTGGAGATACTGGAAAAGAGCTGGGAGGAAGTCATTACTACAAGCTCAATGACTGTCTAGGAATAAGTGTTCCTAAGGTTGAGCCTGAGAAGGCAATCAAAACATTTAAAGCTGTGACAGAAGCCACTGACAGGGGTCTTGTCAGTTCATGTCATGATTTGAGTGAGGGTGGGCTCGGGGTTGCTCTTGCTGAAATGTGCTTTGCAGGAGGCTATGGGGCAGAAGTCGAACTTTCATGTGTTGATGGAGAACTCAGAGAAGACTTTATACTCTTCTCTGAAAGCAACTCGCGCTTTCTGATTGAGGTTTCGCCTTCCAGAGCTGGGGAGTTCGAAGAGCTTTTTTCAGATGTGTTCTGTTCTAAGATAGGAAAAACTCTCGGAAAGAAAGAAATTGTGGTGTTCAGCAGAGATAAAAATATCTTAGCTGAAGGTCTTGACGGTCTGAAGAAAGCATGGCAGACAGGGGTGAGACTTTGAGGCTTGAGGATGTAAAAGTGCTTATAATAAGAGCGCCCGGTACAAACTGTGATGCTGAAACAAAAGATGCAGTTTTTGACATGGGTGCCAGAGCTGATGTGGTGCACCTTAACAGAATAATAAAAGGAAATATATCTCTTGAGGATTATCATGGAATTATTCTTCCAGGGGGTTTCTCTTTTGGGGATATGGTTAGAAGCGGTGTAATTCTTGGCAAACTTCTAAGGTATAATCTAAAAAAAGAGTTTGATGAATTTATAGCCGAAGGTAATCCTGTTCTTGGTATATGTAATGGGTTTCAGGCTTTAATTGAAGCTGACTTTCTGCCAGGTTTAGATATTAGTCTTGCACTGGGAAAGAATATTTCAGCAAGATTTGAAGACAGATGGTGTCATATTAAAAGATATAGAGGTGGTTTATTCACCAGAAGTGTTGGGGAACTTGTGAAGATTCCAGTTGCGAATGGTGAAGGAAGGCTGATTCTTCCTGAAGGTAAAGAGGAGAAAATCTACGAGGAGCTTGGGGAGAACAGGCAGATAGCCTTCAAATATGCAACCGGAGAGGGAAAACCAGCCATGGGAAGCTATCCAGAGAATCCCAGTGGCAGCTATGGTGACATTGCAGGTTTAACAAATAATGCCGGAAATGTTATGGGTATGATGCCTCACCCTGAAAGAGCCTTCTACAGGTATATGTATCCAGACTGGACAAGAGATTATGGCAAACCAGAAGGTTATGGAGATGGCTACTATATCTTCAAGGATATGCTAGATTATATTGTCAAAAAGCTCTAGGTTTATCTTTTATCTGACTATGTTAACTTTCTCTGAGTTTACCTGCGGGCTAGACCGGGGGGTCCGGCGTCCCCTGTAACCTGAAATCGTCGATATGCCGGGGTCGAAGCCTGAGAGGCAAGGTATTCAAACTGGAGGATGTCTTTAGGCATGCTGTAGAAGCTTCGTCCTGCAGGACTGACGGTGGCAGAGTACCTCTCGGAAGGGTTGGTATAACTGCCTCTGCTAGCTGAACCCCGTGAGGCTCGGAAGAGAACAGCGGTAGGCTGGACGCTTGGTGCTTGTAGGGTTGCGGAGTGGAGGTATGCTTGGATGTGCGGAATTCAGGGAGGAGCTTTCACTCTCAGGCGTGCCCGCTTTTAATTTCATTTTTACGATATTGTGAGCAGGAAAGCCCACGAACTTTAGTCGTGGGAGTATGTCAGGGGGAATTGATTGCTATGTTCCTTCTAATAACTTGTTTATTGTTAGGCTGAGACCTATATAAAGGAATTTTCTGTTAATTCATCAGAAAGAGGAAAACAAAATGGTTTCAAATTATGTTTTGTAATATGGTGGTATTATATACAAATCATCCTCCATATATATAAAAATTAATGATTAAATTGGACGATAATATAAATCAGAAATAATATATAAAATATTTAAATCTCAAGTGTAAATGGTGATTCTAGATGGTATTCGGATTGAACATAACTATGTTTAGCTATATAAATCATTTTGCTGGAACAAACCCCATACTGGATTATGCTGCAATAATTGCTGCGCAATATATGCCTATAATTTTTGTATTGTGGGTTGTTTATTTATGGTTTAAAAACAAATATCAAAATACTGCATTATACTGTTTTTATGCCTCTATTCTGGGACTTTCATTCGATTTTATAATAGGCCTTTTTTATTATCATCCGAGACCTTTCATGCTACATTTAGGAAAATTGTTAGTTCTACATTCACCGGATTCATCCTTTCCCTCAGACCATACAACTTTCATGTTGTCAATAGCATTTATGTTGATATACTTCAGGAAAACAAGAATATCTGGGCTTATTTTATTAGTTCTCGGTTTTTTGGGAGGATTTGCAAGGGTGTTTGTTGGGATTCATTTTCCTTTTGACATTATTGGTTCTGCTGTGGTTGCCATCTTTTCCTCCTTCATTATTTATTCACTGAGAACAAGGCTGAAACCTTTAAACAATTTATTTATATCTTTGTATTCCTGTATAATAAGAAGATGAAGTTTTATGTAACTCTTGCCCCTTCACCTATTTTACCCCAGTAGATTTCAGCGTCGATTCCTTTATTCAGGTAGAAACTCTTGAGATGTTCTGCTAAATCTCTGGCATCAACTTCTTCTCTGTTGAACAATGATAGCGTGGCAGGCCCTGACCCGCTAATAAAAAAGGCTTCTGCCCCTGTGCCTAAAGCTTCCTTTTTTAATTTATAATAGAAGGGTACAAATTTGCTTCTCATGGGTGTGATAAGATTATCTTCATAGGCTATGTTCAGTTTTTTAAAATCTCCTTCTTCCAGAGCTCTCACCAGAAGACACGCCCTTGCCAGATTGCTGGAGTATTCACTGAGAGTAATATTTTTCGGAAGGATTTTTCTTGCTTCTCTTGTATTAACTTCAATATCTGGCAGGACTGCAACATAACCAATACTCGAAGCTACATCAAATCTGAAAGCTTTAAGAGGCTTGGATAATGCTATTGTCAATCCTCCAAGAAGACAGGCTGAGATGTTATCTGCATGAAAAGAGCCTGAGGTAGCTTTCTCCCCAATAAGAGAGTATTCAAGGAGTTTATTCCTGTTCATTGGTATACCAAAGAGTTCTGAAATTCCAATAACTGTTCCAGTACTTGAAGCAGCACTTGAACCCAGGCCACTCATAGGTCTTATGCCTTTATTGAGGGATATTCTTACTCCTCTGTCAATTTTGAAATCACTGAGCATTCTATTAGCCACAATTCCGGTTATATTCTTCTCAGGAGAAGCGGGCACACTGTAGCCTTTAACTTCGATCTCTATTCCTTCATCAATTTCACAGAACTCCATGGTATCCTCTGGTCTTTCCAGAGCTACTGCAAGAACATCAAAACCAGGGCCAAGATTTGCACTTGTGGCAGGGGAAATAACTCTAATCATATTTATCACCCAAAACAACATAACTTCCGTTCTTATAGAGTATATTAAATCTGTCTCTGAGGAACTGGTAGATTCTGCTCTGTTTTTTCACAAGAAAAACTCTTGGTCTATATGAAGTATTGATAATCTTTTTCATATAAGATTTATTTCCCCGAAAAGCAAGAAGGTCCAGCTTAGCCTTTGTCAGGTTAGCATATTCAAACAGGCCATCTGCAAAGTCTTTCCTCTTTGCATAGTATGTTATTAAGTGTCCGTCGCCAATAGATGCTATTACTGTAGTATTGTCTGAAGTATTCTCTTTTATCCAGTTGAGGGTATGCATAAGGTCATTTCCTGTTTTAACCTGAAGGGGTGTGGAAACTGCATA
Source organism: Methanobacteriota archaeon (assembly GCA_003229935.1). Taxonomy (GTDB): domain Archaea; phylum Hydrothermarchaeota; class Hydrothermarchaeia; order Hydrothermarchaeales; family BMS3B; genus BMS3B. Next base: position 8,118 of record QIGD01000005.1, read on the forward strand.
TCCCAGATATAGAAGAGTGTAGAGTAGTACAGCATAGTACAGCACTTTTCTCTTTTTAATTCCAGAAATAAAGGCTGCTGTAGGTATTGAAAAGAAAATAATGCCTAATGGGTCAATAAACCTTGAACCAGAGAAAACAAAAATAGAGCCAACAATTATTAGAGCAGGATAAAATTTCACTCTCATATAAGAAATAGCACCGGCAAAACCTATAAATAGAAAATATCTGAGTTTAAGAAGGTTTACTATTCCAGGGGTGACATCAGTCCAGTAACTTCTAACAATCCATCTGTACTCAGGGTTGAGAAAGGGTATATACCAGTTGAACTTCTGGAGGAAATATATATAGTATGGAAGAGCAAGAAAAATCCCCATTAATAGAGAGATGAGTACTTTTCTATCTTTGAAGCTGTATGCGATAAAAAATAAGACAATAAACAGGAAACTTTCAGCATGGGCAAGGAATGTCAGAGCAGAGATTATTCCAGCGAGATAAAATCTTTTGTTAAGGGCAAGATAAACTGCTAGAACAGCAAGGACAAAGGAGAGTTGGTCTATAAAAAATCTGCCAAATGAGGAATATGCAAATGTTGCAATAAGAAGGGTGACAATCATTGCAGAGTATGTGTTTGAAAATTTTCTATGAATTTTATAAATAAGGAAAAGAAAAGCTGAAAAGTTTACTGCTGGAAAAAGGATATAGAAGATATTAGGAGGTACGACTCTTGTTATTCCCCCTGCAAGAAAGTAACCAAGAGGATAGTAAGAGAATAACCTGCCTCCATAGGATAGGTTATCATAGGTGGCAAACCCTTGACTTCTGAATAACTCCACCATTCTTGCATGGTAGCTCGAGGTTAATGTGCCTGAAAGCGGTCCGAAGACTATACATGATAATAATACTGCAAGAACCCAAGCAGAAAGCATATAAAAGAAGGCGAGCTTTTCTTTTTGCATATATTATTTTTCTATATAATGCTATTTTAAGTTTCCCGGTTGTAGAAAAACCTCTTTAGCCAAGCTTTGCAGCAAGAACCCCCATTGCTGTACATGTCTCAAGCGAAATATTCCTGTCTGTAAGCTCGAGATGGTACTTTACCTTTTTTAGAATATTGCCAGGAAGTCCCTGATTTCCCAGACCCATCAGAAGGCAGAAGGAAGAATTACTTATTGATATTTCCTCAATTGATATTTTTTTTCTAGGGTCTGGGTGTGGTGTAGTTGCAACAAGCTCACCAGACTCAGACTGAAAATGCTTTTCAGGAAAATCAAGAACAAATAATCTTCCCTCTTCAAAAAGCTTTTTTATATAACTTTCTTCCTTTCCGACTCTGGTCTCATTTTCAACTTTTTCAACAACTTCCTCAGGGGTTTCTACAGGAAAACCAAAGAGTGAAAGATTTAAGTTGAAGGCATAGCAGAGAGGTGCAGCCCTTGCAATTGCCCTTATATGGGCGACTCTAAGAGACTTCCCGGCATATGTGTTGTAAAGTCCCATAGTAATACTCTCCTTTTTATTTTTGGTTGGAGGAATCTTTGTGGTTAGCTCTTTTTTCTCTATAGTAGCCTTTTCTGACTTTGCTATGGATGCCCTAGGTTCAGGGGAAGCTCTGGATTCAAGACCAAGTTTTGCCATTCTCCTGCTGATAGCCTTTATAGCTTTACGCCTGTGTTCTTCATCATCTATACTTTCAACCGCTCTGAGCAGTGGTTTAAAATCTTTAGCTCCTGCCATTGACATCTCATATGCTATATTAACAAGAATTTCTGACCGCTTCCATTCCTGTGGTACTTTTTCTGTAGTTACCACTGCTTTCAGAAAATATTTAGAAGAGTCATAGCCTGCTTCCTGCATTCTTCTTGCAACCCAAGCAAGAGCCTGAGCTCTGTAGTAGGCATCACCAATGCCAAGAGCTTTATCAATAAGCATGTAAAAGCTCTTTTTATCTCCTGCTTCAACCAGCTTTCTTGCCTCTCTCTTAAGACCTCTTGCGTATGATGGCCAGTGTGTTGTTAATTTTTTATTCATAGAAATAAGTATCTAATTTTAACTTTTACAAATACTAATCCAAGCGGTAGAAAATCTCTGTGAGTCTTCTTATCCTGACTGGAACATTTTCCACCTGTTCTGTTTCAAGCTTACTGAGAAGGTTGAGTCTGTATCTCTCAACTGTAACAACACCCATCTGGCTCAGATAATGACGGAGTTTTTTTGCCACTGCCTTCCCAGCTCTGTCTATATCAACGAAAATTATGGCACATTTGTAATTTTCCCTAACCCTCTCGCATATCTCAAGAATAGTTGTACCTATTTCCCCTTTTACCCTGAAAAATTCCGCCTCCACCCCAATAGCTTTTAATCCTTCTTCATCACGCTTTCCCTCAACAATCACTGCACAGCTGGTAGCCTCAGACTTGAGGTCCTCTATAATCTCAAGTATACTCACATATTCAGAAAAGTTCATGCTTATAACAAAAAGGTTTATTAACCTTGAGATTGTATTTCTGAAAGAGTTTGATGAGGTGTATTGATGGATCTGGCTGAGAGAATTAGAAATTTACCACCATACCTTTTTGCAGAGCTGGATAGAAAGATAGCCAAAAAGAGAGAAGAAGGTGTTGATATAATCAGCTTTGGAGTGGGAGACCCTGATATTCCCACACCGGAACATATTATTCATGCTGCCTGCGAGGCAGCAAAAAGGCCAGAGAATCATAGATATCCCAGCTATGAAGGTATGATCAGCTTCAGAGAAGCAGTTGCTGAGAGATTTAAAAGAGATTATAATGTTGAACTCAAAGCTGAAAGTGAAGTGATAACTCTTATCGGCTCCAAGGAAGGTATTCATAATATACATCTTGCCTTTATTAACCTTGATGACTATGTGCTCTATTCCTCGCCTGGCTATCCGGTATATAAAACAGGCCCAATATTTGCTGGTGGAAAACCCTATGCTATGCCTCTTAAAAAGGAGAATAACTTTCTACCTGAACTCGAGGCAATTCCTGAAGATGTTGCAAGAAAGGCAAAGCTAATGTGGATAAACTATCCAAACAATCCAACTTCTGCTGTTGCTGAACTTGATTTTTACAGAGAGGTTGTGGACTTTGCCAGAGATTATGATATAATAGTCTGCTCAGATGAAGCTTATTCTGGCATAGCCTTTGATAACTACAAAATTAAAAGTTTTCTTGAAATTGATGAAGCCAGAGAAGTGGGAATAGTTATTGACAGTCTCTCAAAAACCTATAATATGGCTGGGTGGCGTATTGCATATGCTGCAGGTAATGAAGATGTTATAAGTGGACTTGGCAGGGTGAAGACGAATGTAGATTCTGGAGCTTCCCAGATAATTCAGGAGGCAGGAATTGCCGCACTTATTGACCATCAGGACAGTGTAAGGAAGAATGTGGAAATTTACCAGAAGAGGAGAGACCTGCTTTATAATGGCCTTGAAAAGCTTGGCATATGGTGCCAGAAGCCAAAGGCAACCTTCTATCTCTGGGCAGAGGTCGAAGATGGCAACAGCTTGAGCTTTGCCGATAAACTTCTTGAGGCAGGTGTTGTTGTAACTCCCGGAATTGGCTTTGGAAATGACGGAGAGGGTTATGTCAGGTTTGCTCTCACACAGGATGTTGAGAGAATACATGAAGCCCTTGAAAGAATAAAAAAGGTGCTTTAACTTTTTAATAGTTATATTTATTTTGTTGACTTCTTCTCATGAAAACGATTTCCAAGAGCGAATTTTCCCACTTCATGGTGAGTACCTTCCACAACTTCTATTCCAAGAGCCTCTATACTCTTTTTTATATCTTCCTTGAATATACATCTGTTGAAGGGCTCTTCCATGAGCATGCATGAACTCATGTGGATAGCATCCACACCATATCGCTTTAGATTATTGGCAAGTCTGAATGTCCTTCTTCCAGAGCATCCCCCACAGGTGAAGAAGCCTACGAGAGCTGTGTCTTTTCCAGTGTATCGCTCGAACAGCTCCTTACTGTTTTCATAGGCCTGAAGGCAGCCTATGCCTGGGCAGACCTCACTCACAATATCACATCTTACAATGGCTATTTTCTTTTTATTTTCACCCTCTTCAATGCCAAGATACTTTGCTTTAACCTTTAGAGCAATCTCTTCAGTAACCTTCTTCATTCCATGCTCTTCTGCCATCTTTTCAATAGCTTTTCTTGCAATAGGCTTAACAAAGTCAGGCACCTCGTCTAGAACCTTTAAAGCCTTATCTTTCCATTCCATTATAATACTCTCCTGATTATTTTGAACATTTCAAATGTAAAAATTAGTGTTGATAGAATAATGGTTAAACCACCAGATATTTGTAAGTATTTAAAATCTGTAAGAAAACCTGATAGAAGCAACAATATACCAGTATTAAATAGAATAAAAACCACCCATGAAACTTTATCGCTGAATAATTCTTTAAGTGGAGGCGTTTTATCCTTCATTCTGGGTAGAAGTTCTACATAGCAGAGCATAGGTATCACATGATACATACCTCCGAAGATAGTTTGGGTCACAAAACCTAAAAGCGCAAGGTGTATATGGAACAGTTTAACATTCCAGTTTAATATCGCAAGAACACCTGCAATAAATGTTAGAAGCAGATAGAATATGGCAGAGATGAAAAACTTTGCCTCCACAGATTTAGCTCTTTTATTATTGAAGTAGGTTAAAAACATATTGGCAGTGAAAAGCAATACTGCCATGATAATAAAAATAGAACCTGCCATCTGAAGATAGTCTATTCCTGCTATATTTCCTATTATTAAAACAGCTGAACCGACTGTCAAAAGTATAAATATATAATCCATCCACTTCTCTGAGTGAATCTGCCTCAGCGATACCATTGGAAGCATCCAGGACATTGCCCCTATAATTAAAAGAGTTACTCCGAGGAGCAGTGCTATGTGAGTGTGGGCAAACATAAGCTCTTTATCTGGAAAAAATAGCATAAAAAAGCCCAGTGTTGCACTCAGGCTGAGAAAAAGGCTCGAAGTTAAGTAGTATTTGAAGATATAGCTATTAGCTTTTCTATCTTTTAATGTAAGAAGAACCACAGTAGAAAACAGATAAAAAGCCATGAGAAGCAGAAAAGCACCAGGTATAGAAATCCAATGTTTTCCATGACCAAGAACAAATATTATCAGCCCGGAATTTAACAGCCAGAAGCTTGCCTCTGCAAGTTTCTCTGAATTAAGCTGTGCTCCGCTAAGAGTGGGAATCTGCTGATATATTGTACCCATTATTACTGAGACCACAAAGCCAACCAGAAGAATGTGGGAATGAGCAAAACCATAGCTATGTCCTGAGATAGACAGGACTCCAAGAAACTCTCCTGCTATGAGGTAAATCAGTGAAACACCAAGGAATTTTATAGGAAGCTTCATAATAATCTGGGCAAGGAGACCACACATTTCAATGGGTGGAGGAATTGCCCTACCTCACACATTTTAAAATTGTATAACAGAATCTTAATCCAATCCAAACCAGCAGATATTTCAACTTGCCCACTGTTCCTCGCCCTATCAGCTATCAGTTGGGTTTGTATGTTTATGACAGGGAATCTCAAGTCTGGTCATCTCTTGCCATAGAGTAACTCCTCTTCAGAGCTATTATTGACCAGTACTATGTGAGGCACACTTAGAGTTTCCTTTCTGTTTGATGCCTCACTTACAGAGCATGGAACTTGAGGAGGAGCTCCTGATGGGTTCTTTAACTCCACTAATAACTTCTGCATCTTTCAATGCCTCCTAATCAACATGTTATCCATGTCTCTCACGAGACAAGCCAACCATTTTAATGGGTGGTGATTGATATTTATCCGTGAATAAGCATTGGTAAACATCTGGTGCAGATATAATGCTCTTCATTCTTGTGGTAGTATTTTATTATTGGTGCATCTTCATCGCTTTTGTTACAATTCTCACATTTTTTCATAATAGTATTTTGCAGCACAGTATAATATCTTTTTCTCCGAAAATGTTCGTATTTATTACTGAAGGCAAATTTCTCTTTTAAAGTATGATTGAGGCAAAGCTTGAAATAAGAATGCCAGAAACCTGTGCTGTTGCTGCTCTGAGAACTTCAAAGGCAGCTAGGGTTAAACTGCTAGATACTGCTCCTCATGAGATGGAGGGTGTGAAGAGTCTTCTTCAAATTGAATCTGATGCCTGTCTTGATGAGGTGCTTAGTTCAATAAGCAACAGGAATGTGGATGAGATAAGTAAGATTTCCGACTCAAATACAAAGGCTGCCATTACTGTTAGAAGATGTATACCTGCAAGGAGCATTATCGAGGCTGGATGTTTTATAAAAAGTGCAAAACACATAGAGGGGGGGGTCGAGTGGGATATCATAGCAAGGCGCTCTTCCCTTATAAAGCTGACTGAGATTCTTGAAAAGAATAATTACTCCTTTAAAATAAAAAGAATTGGGGGTCTGGATTTACATAAAGAAATAATAACTAACAGAGAGATGGAACTCCTTAAATATGCAGTTTATCAGGGCTATTTTGACACTCCTAAAAATATAGGGATTAGAGGTGTCGCAAAGCAGTTTGGAATAAGTATCTCAACAACTTCGGACATGTTGAGAAGAGGTCTGAAAAAAATCCTTATAGACTACTTTGAAGGAAAATAGTCTTCGTTCTCATTTATCACAGGTTTTTCTGGTAGGCTTTCGGGCTGATTGCGTAGAACTACACGGTATTTAGCCGTGGAAGTATGTCAGAACCACTACTCGTTGTTGTGGGCATTTGAACAGGCATGGCACCTTCTCTATCTTGGTTATACCAGCGATACCATGCAGGTCAAATACAATGGTTCCGTTTTTTGAGGGGCTCACCATGCCTCCGCACGACAGGTAAATTTCACAGTGGTCATGCTGTATCTCAACCCATAGGTAGTCTGGCCTAACGCCACACACCTACACCTTTATTTTTTAGATTTAAATTGGAGGGCTGAAAAGTTGGGAGAATAAATCGATAATTATCATAATTTTTAATTAAACTTATATCTATATAGCTATCCATTGGTATATATTCTAAATGGATTAAATCTTTATTCTACTTTATCCTTTATCTCTATTGGTGATGGGAAATGAAACAAAACTATGTTCTTTTAAAAACGAAGGGTGGAAAGGTAAATGAGGTATATGCAAAACTGCATGATAGGGATGATGTGGAAGACGCAACAATAACTATGGGCGAGCATGATATCATTGCAAAGCTGAATTTGGAATCAGATGAGGAGCTTTACAGCTTCTATAAGGAATTCAACTCTTTGGATGGAGTAGAAGTGGTAAATGTTCTCCCCTGTTTTATGGATAAGACCAATGAGGCAGATTTTGATGACATGGGCTATGAAGCATGGATTCTTGTAAAGGCTAAAGGCGACATTGACACTATGCTGGACAAACTCCTTAAAATAAATGGTATGGCCGAAGCTGCTGCCATTATAGGGGAATGGGGTATACTTGCTCATGCATATGATGATGAGATAGAAGATATAGGCAAGATTGCATTAAAGGCGCAGGATATTGAGGGCGTTGATACAACTGAAACCCTCTTGGCATTTCCCGAGCATTTTGCAAGGGCTTGAATTAGGGCAGCATATCTGGCTGTCCTCTTTTTTATAATATATGGAGTGAGAAAGATGAGGACTGAGAGGAAGGTGGTAACACTGTTGAAAGAGGAGGAGCTTACAATCAATGAGATTGCTAAATATCTGATGATTCCGACTGGAAAACTTTTTCATACTCTGAAGGAGCTTGAGATAGCAGGAGTGGTAATGCAAAAGCAGAGAAATAATAGGACAATTTTTTATATAAATTTTCGTTAATGTAAATCTTAGATATACCTTTCAGGCACCTCTGATGCATGCTTATAACAATCTCTGCTATGTTGGAGTAGGTGGTACTACCACGATAAAGTTCGTGGGGTTCTAAGGTCTCTCGTCAATAGAATTGCTTCTTTAGGGATATTAGTGTTCCCTTCTGTTACATCTCTGTCTACAACAGATTGACCTATTCCTTGACGCAATGCACTCAAGACTTTTTAATATTAACCTCAGCCCCATTATGTCTCTCTGATGCTCAATATCAACTACCTTGTCTTTCGCCTGCTCATGGCAGCGCCCCTCAGTTGCCGCACTGTCAGAAAATAAAGCCTGTCAACCTCCATCTTTCTGCTTGTCGTATGCTCTATTAACTCAATATTCTGCGTTGAGAATGCTGCATCTATGTCTACGAGCATCCTTTTCACGATACTGTAGATTCTTTCCACAACCTTCAACACAGGAATCTTTGCCTGAGCAATAAAAACTTGGGCAGTTATTTCATCTTCATTGTCTTTTATAATCTCCACAGCTATGATGGAGTTTAGAATATCTTTAGCCTCCTCCTTTAATTTCATACTTTTTCTGTCGAATTTTGTTCTTATATCCCTACTTTCTGTCACAGTCTCCTCTGGTTCTGGAATATATATAGGCTCTATGATTATACAGTCCTCCTGTACATCTAAGAGTACATAGCTTTTTGCATCAGGACTGTTTGCCTGAACCCATTTCTTTGGCAGGGAAACCATGCAGGACGACCCACTTGATACACCTTTCTTTTTAGCATAATAAGTTAGTTCTCCTTATCAGAATTTAATAAATACATATATACTCTATATAAATTAAAGTCAATATTCAGATGTTAATGTCCAGTATATAGACCACTATGGAAATCCGAAAAATACAGTTCACTGGCAGATCGACATATATCATCTCACTTCCCAAGAAATGGGTGGAGGAGAGGATGCTAAAGGCTGGCGACAGGCTTTTAATTGAAACGAGCGATTCTGGGAATTTGACTATGAGAGCAGAAGCTAGAGGAGATGACGATATATTGATAAAAAGCCTTGAAGTAACAAATCTCCTTCCAAAAGAAATAGAGAGAAGGGTTATATCCTGCTATCTTGACGGTTTTGATGAGCTAAAAATAATATCAAAGGTAAGAATACTGCCAGAGCAGCGGGAAGCGATTCTGAATATACTGCGCAGGGTTCTCGGAGCTGAGATACTCGCAGAAACCTCCAATGAGGTAGTTGTGAACGACTTTCTTGATATGAAGGACCTCCCTCCCAAAAAAGTACTTCGACGAATGTATGTAATAGTAGAGTTCATGTTGAAAAATTCTGTGCAGGCCTTCTTTTCAAGAGATAAAATCCTTGCCAATGATGTGATAAATCGTGATGAAGAGGTGGACAAATTTTACCTACTGGCCACTAGAGAGATAATAGAGGGGGTTAAGAGGAAGAGTGGAGTTGAGTTTGATGTACCTCCTGAGAAGGTAATCCACTTCCTCAGCATAGCAAAGAGCCTTGAACGTATAGCTGACCACTGTGTTAAGATATCTGTCATAGTAAAAGAGGAAGAATGGAATATATCTGGAGAGCTTGAGAAGGAACTGGAAGCCTTCTATATCCTTGTGTTTGAGAAGCTTGAGCTTGCACTGAAATCCTTTTTCAAAGGGGATAAGAAACTTGCAGATATGACTTTAAATGCCAAGGATGAAATTCATAGCAATGTGTCCAGAATTTTAATGAAAATAGAAGGAAAACCAGGTACTCTTTCGGTATTCACAATACTGGACAGCTTCCAGCGGGTATATGCATATTCCACAGACATAGCAGAGTGTACCCTTGACATTATGACATAGCTTGTTAAATTTATATATGAGCAATATTTCCTGTAGCTATCCATTTAATTTTTATAGAGTAAAATTAACTTTAGTCCATGTACAAGTGTCCTGGTTGTGGAAGTGAAATTCTTATATACAAATCAAAAAGGGGATTTTCACTCATATGTCTCAACTGCAGAACAGGAGGAGAAGTAGAAACTGAAAGCGAGGAAAAAGCTTATATCCAGTTTTTGCAAGAGTACAGAAATGGAAATTTCATACCAGAAAATCAGAAGGATATTAATAAGGAGCTTGAAGCCAATAATATCACCTTTAATGAGTTTCCTGAGGCTCTAAGAAAGATTTTTTTAATTAAAGGTATAAGTGTTGTGAAGTATAGGCTCTTCAGAGAAGAGAATCTGGAGGAAGGGAAAAGACCTGAAGAGCTTCATCTACATCCGAAATTGAGGAGTTATCTGACCTATAATGGAATAGATAGGCTTTATAAATTTCAGGAGCTTGCTTTAAATTATATTTCAGAAGGTAAAGATATTCTTATTGAAGCACCTACCGGCTCTGGAAAAACCGAAGCTTTTACTCTGCCAGTTGTCAACAATATTATGAAGATGAACAAACGGGGAGTACATGCTCTTTTTTTATATCCTACAAAAGCCCTCGCAAGGGACCAGGCAGATAAATTCATGACACTGGAGAAGGCAACTGCCATTAAATTCAGAGTTTTTGATGGTGATACTTCACAAGAAGAAAGAGAGAAAATTTTTAGAGATAGACCAGAGGTGATTTTAACCAATCCCGACCTTCTTCATTACCACCTGACAATGCCGTGGAGCAAATTCAGGCATATGATAAGGAATATTAAATTTCTTGTAATCGATGAGGTGCACAGCTACACTGGAGCCTTTGGCACACATCTTCATTTTCTGATAAAAAGGCTAAAAAGGTTTACAGGACTTCAAATAATAGGTTCCTCTGCAACAATAGGCAACCCAGAGGAGTTCTCAACCATGCTATTCTCCTCGCCTGTAAAGGTTGTTAGAGTATCTGTGGGAAGGAAAGGAAGACTTCACTTTGCGATGCTGTATCCAGGGGAGAGAAGCAATCTTAGTGCTTATGTGGAAGCTCTTAGAATACTCCAGATGTACAGCTATAAAACTCTCGCCTTTTCCAACACACATAGAAATGCAGAGTTTCTGCTGAGAGCAGCAAGGAAAGGAGGGCTCAATGTCGACCTGCACAGAGCAGGCCTGAGCCTTAAAAAGAGACAGGATGTTGAAAGGAAATTTAAAGCTGGGAAAATTGGAGCTGTTGTTGCAACGCCTACTCTTGAGCTTGGCATAGATATCGGTAGTGTGAATGCAGTTGTGAGCAATCTTGTTGATTTTACAAGGTTGCTTCAGCGTCTGGGCAGGGCTGGAAGAAAGGGGCAGGAGAGTATTGCCCTTCTCTTTCTGAACAATAATGACCCGATAAGCAGCTACTTTAAAAATCACCCAGAGGATTACTTCACAGAACTTCGTCCCTGCTACATAGAACCTAAAAATGAAGTTATTGGTGCTTTTCAGCTTCTTTCTGCTTCTTTTGATAAGCCTCTTAGAGAGGATGAGTTTCCAGAGCTTTTTGATGTCAGAAAGAAGCTTCTAGGAGAAAAAAAACTCATAAGGAAGGGGAAATATATTATACCTTCACAGGAAGCTGGAAAGGAAATAAGGGAATCAGGAATAAGGGGCATGGGAAAGAGAGTCTTTATAAAGTTTAAGGGGAGAATAATAGGGGAAAGAGGTCTTCCCATGGCTCTGCGAGAGCTTCATCAGGGAGCTGTTTATTTTCATAGTGGAGAGGCTTATAGGAGCAGCATGTTATCCCTCTCTTCAGGGGAGAACTATGCTGAAGTTGAGAAATTACATGAAGAAATTAAGACTGAGGCTCTTCACTATTCAGTGCCTGAGGTTCTTGAGGTGATAGATAGAAAGCAGGTTTTTGGAATTGAACTGAACTATGCAAAACTGAAAATTACAGATGTGGTTAGAGGTTATGTCGAGAAGGAATTTTATTCAGATAAGAAGCGCAAAGAGGTCGACCTTTCAGAGAAGTTAAGCTTTAGCTTCTCCACATATGGCTTCTTTTTCAGAGCGCCTGAGCCTGAAATCGAAGGCTCTGAGGAAGAGAAAGTAGCAGGAAGTTTTCATGCACTTGAGCATGTGCTAATAGAGGGTAGTAATACTCTTCTTGGTGGTGGATCTGATGAGATAGGCGGTATATCCCTTGGTACTACCGGGATGATTTTCATATATGATGCTTCTCCAGGAGGAAATGGGTTGTCAAGACTTCTTTATTCAAGATTTGAAAAGGCAGTGCTCAGAAGCAGGAGTATTCTTGAGGAGTGTGTATGTCAACGTGATGATGGCTGTCCCAGATGTACTTACTCTTACCATTGCGGAAATAACAATAAACCTCTTCTCAAGGCAGGTGCTCTCAGTTCTCTTGAAAAAATAGCCTCTGGAAGAAGAACATGGGCAGGAGAAATCAAACTGGATAAAGGTTATGTTTAGCTTCTCAGGCAGTGAATATTTTAAGTTAGTTTTTTATATGTTCTTGTTTCATATAATAAAACTGGTGAGACAATGATTATTTTGATTATTACACTTTTTATTGGCATAGCCTATGGATTTTTCAATCCTGGGAGAGAGGATAGAAAAACCATACTGAAAAAGGGTGCATATTTTGGAATTATAATTGGACTTCTATTTGCTCTTGTTGTCAGTGTATTTGAAGCCAAGCCGGGAACAGCAACTATGACAGCTCTCGGTACCCTTATTCTTGTTTTTATGACTATTATCAACCTGACTATAATATTTATAGCAGGTACATGGATTGGTGATTTGATAAAAAGGAAAAGGAAGTAATAGTATGAAGGTAGTTCTAGCTTATTCAGGTGGTCTTGATACAAGTGTGTGTGTCAGAATTCTTCAGGAGAAATATGGATATGATGTGGTGACAGTAACTGTAGATGTTGGAATAGATAAAAAGGAGATTGAGGAGGCTGAAGCCAAGGCCAGAACTCTTGGTGTTGTTGAACACTACACCATTGATGCAAGAGAGGAGTTTGTCAGAGATTATATTTTCAGGGCGATTAAGGCAAATGCGAATTATGAGGGTTATCCTCTCAGTACAGCTCTGGCGAGACCTCTTATTGCAAAAAAGATTGTTGAAATTGCAGAGAAAAAGGGTGCTGAAGCTCTCGCCCATGGAAGTACAGGTAAGGGTAATGACCAGTTCAGGTTTGAAGCAGTTTTCAGAACTCTTGTGCCAGAGAAAAAAATAATTGCACCTGTAAGAGAACTCAATCTTACAAGGGAGGAGAGTATAGCTTATGCCAGAAAGCATGATATACCTGTGGCTGCAAAGAAGGATAAACCATGGAGTATAGATGAAAATCTCTGGGGAAGAAGTATAGAAGGTGGAGAACTTGAGAATCCTGCCTCTAAACCTTCAGATGAAATCTTTGAGTGGACAAGGGTTAAAAGGAAGGAAACTGAATATCTTGATATTTATTTTGAGGAGGGAGTACCACAAAAACTCAATGGAAAAAGGTTTGCACCAGTTGAACTGATTATGGAGGCTAATAAGATAGCTGGAGAGCATGGTATAGGTAAAATAGATATGATTGAGGATAGAATTGTAGGGTTCAAGGCAAGGGAAAACTATGAGTGCCCGGCTGCTTCAGTGTTAATTGAGGCTCACAGAGCTCTTGAGGCACTTACATTGACCAGACAGGAGCTCAGGTTCAAGGCAGGTGTTGAGCAGAACTGGAGTGAGCTTGTGTACCATGGGCTGTGGAATGAACCTCTGAGGTTTGCTCTTGATGCCTTTACAGATACGACCAACAGCAGGGTTACTGGCAATGTTAGGCTCAGGCTTGAGAATAAAAGCTTTGCTGTGGTTTCAAGAAGTTCGCCTTATTCTCTATACTCTCTGGAAGCTGTCAGCTTTGAGGATAAGAGTATGAACCAGCGTGAGGTTGAGGGCATCTTAAAATACCATTCATACCAGCCAGGCAGGTACTATGCAGTAAAAAAATTATGAGGCTAATAATATAATCTTCTCAGGGTATTCTGCTACAATTTTCAGAATGACGTTTGGCGTTATGCGTAGTGCACTCGCATTTCCTATATCGTTCTAACTATTTACCGAATTTAATTTGCATTATCTAAATGGTCGTAAATAAACTTCGCCCAAGCGTAAAGTTTATTATTTACTTGCTTTTTATATATTTTCGAATTTATATTGTAAGTTAAATCTGACAATGCTTCTCCAACCTAAATTTGATACTTTGCTCCGCTAATTTATTCGAAAAATCAATTTGACAGAAGCCTAAAATTGATGGTCTAAACCCTTGATTCATCATGTGATTGCCTGATTTTGTACCAATATCACCTGTGATACTGGGTTGAAATTTGAGAAAATATATCTTTTTTCAGTTGATTTCTTGTACTCTACCGTAACTGTCAAATTCTTGGTTGAATTTTTGATGAATTTCTGCTTTTTAGTGTGTAGAATAGCTTAATCTAATCTATGGAAAAGAGAGATAGCAAAACATTAAGTGGCGAAAGTAAGATGTTTGGGTTAAACTGTCAAATTTGGGCACCAAATTCTTTTCTAGTACATTTTGGATGTTCAAAAAATACTTTACAGCTTGCTTTACTTTTTTGGTTTTTATGGCCTAAATTGCAATTGATTTTTCAAATTCCTTTTTGTCATTTTTTCAAAATTAGCTTACCTTTTCTGTCAGGTATCCTTTATTGCCAGAATATGTAATTAAGCCAATCGACTTTAAATCGTAGAAGGACTTATATCCCTCATCAATGTTATCAATTTTTGGTTGGTCTAAGAGGTTACGAAAAACACCAATATCTTTTTTAGGATGCTGCTGAGGAGTAAAGGTATCTCGATTATCAAACGGTTGTACTCTACCAGTTCTGACATGCCCTCATTTTTTAATTCTACCAATCTATTTCTAGTTGGCAAATTTGCAACTTGAAACCAACTGATAAGGCATTTGGCATAAGTACGCCATGTTTCTTCTGAAAATGAAGTACCCCTGGGAATGTTATTTAAAGTAGATACTATCTCAGCAATTCTGATTTCTTTGCTTTCAAATCAACTATTGCCATTCTTTCTGCCAAGGTTGAACGTTTTGATTCTTCATTGTATATTTTTTCGCATATAGTGGAATTAGTACTTACTAGGAGATTAGGTGTATTATTCTTTTCCCAATATTCTACTATGACTTTCTTTGATTGAGTAATAACCCATAAGGGAAATAAGAACTGTGAGGCATGGACTCGACGTTTATCCGGGTCCATGTTTGATACATCTCTTACTACAACTTTTGCTTCATCAGGATTTTTCTCATATTTTACTATTTCAAATCCTTGAGACGCTAAGCTAGCAGTAAAATTTAGAAATTCCGCTTCATCTCTTACTTCAGCAGATGGAGAAAATTTATTTATTTCCTTTATGTTATCTACAAAGAACAGACTATCTGCCAATTTTAAAGCTCTATACACATTTAAAATAGTATACAAAACTTGCAGAAGTTCGTTCCTAGAGAGCTGAATCTTTTTTGTATTTGGTGCTTTCCCATACCAACAAACAATTTTATTGTTTTCAATTTTTGCTGTATGATGGTAAACAATATTTCGCCATTGATTCAGTCTGATTTTCCATGGCGGTGGCATGAAAAGGTCAGCATATCCACTTGTTTGAATCAATTCTCTTACAATTGTTCCTAAATCTAAGGAATCAATCTCTTCTAAGGTAACTTTAATTCCTGTTGTAATTTTTATTTGATGAAGAAGGGCCTTCAAATAAGGTTTTGTTACACCTTCAATAATGTCTCCGATATTCCTAAGAGATTCGCGTAAAAACTCTTCAATTTCAAGAGCATTTTTATTTTGTTCCAAATGGAGAATACTCCAGTATTCCGATAAGCTTTGAGAAATTTGAGGCTGCCACAGTGCACATGACTCAAAACAACTTTGTGGATCTTTACTTTTTGCTAAACGATATGTAAATAGGCATTTTTTAAACATTTCAAATAACAATTTGTTTTTCTTAAGCTTCAGTAGGTTTATGACAAACATAGCAGAAAACCAACGACTTTAGTCGTTGGATGAATGCGTTACTGTATAATGAATATTAAATTTTAATCTAATGATG